>CALCML010000251.1 GCA_937967765.1 uncultured Carnobacterium sp. | reverse complement strand
TAGTTGAATAATTTGTTGAGCCGTTGACACTGGATTTGGGAATGGCAATTTGGTGATTACGAGTGAATCGATGGATTGGCCGCCACTATCAAATCCTTCCCAGAAGCTATAGACACCCAGTAAAATCGCATCATTTCTTTCTTGGAAACGACGTTGGATTCTTCGACCCATTTGAGGTCCTTTTTGAGCCAAAAGTTCAATTTGATGAGCACGGCAAAAGTCTTCTAACAGACTCTCTACTGCTAAGAGCGCTTCAACAGAATGCATCAAGACAAGCATTCTTCCGCCCTTTCGCTCATAAATTTTTTCGATACAGTCTGCAATTTGTGCGTGATACTGTTGACTCGAGGAAGAATTTACGGCCACCAAATCATTAGGGATAAATATCTGATGGTCGGCAGTTTCTGCTTTTGTCTCGATCACCGTCAACTTCTCTTTTGCCTCTAACTCATGGAATAATGGTGTAAAGGTTGGAATCGTTGCTGAAATTCCAATTATTTGTCTCATCTTCTCTCTAAACTGATTGAAGACTTGAATGACCGGCTTGACTCTTAATAATTCTAGAGTATTTTGACCGTAATGTTCTTTTTCTTCAATAACAAAATAATCATTGTCATCCATTTGAAATTGAGAGATAGACTCCATTAGTTCTTTTAATAAATAAGCACTTTCTTCAAACAAAGTAGTCTTGTCTGCATTCGCTTGTAATAAATTCATTACACCAGACAGTGCCTTTTGCATGGCGTTCACCATTTCACAGTGGATTGACTCATTCCACTCACAGGATGTAAATACAAAAGAAGATGACAGTTGTTGTCCACTCTTCAACTCTTCAAACCATGTTTCATATAAATCACAAATTTCTAATAACTTGCGGTTCATGGTACGAGAGAGGTGTTCCTCTTCCTTTGAAAAATGAAACATCGCATTTAAGTGATGATCAGACCATAATTGTTGCAACTCGAATAAATGAGAGAAGTTAACGGTAGTCGTGCCATATTGCTCTAGGGCATGCTCAAACTGCTGCACTTCATCAATCAGTACAACAGGTTTTACACGATGAGCAATCAATGAAGCGTACTGAATAAGGAATGCATGATTAGTAACCACAATTGGACTTTGTTGAACTGAAGCTACTGCCTTGTCCCAATACAGACTTCCTTCCTCATTTGCATCTTTTACCGAAATTTCATTCCATAATGTTACTTGATGTAGAACTTGATTGCATTCGGACAAATCACCCGTTTGCGTCTTTGTAATCCAAACGAGTAACCCCATAATAGAAAGGCTGTTTCTCGGACTTCTCTCCTCTTGATACTTGTGAATTGCACGCTTGAAGGCTGTTAAATCAATATAGTGTCTTTGCCCTTTTATAGAAATTACAGGTGTCTTAATCTTTAACTCTGTAATAATTGGAGCGACACTATCCTCCATCAGTTGTTGTTGCAATAGTAAGTTCGAAGTGACTATCCAGATTGGTTTTCTCTTACTCGCTTTTTCAAATGCTGCCAGTAAGTAGGCATATGTTTTCCCTGAACCAGGGCTGGCTTCAATAAAATGCAAAGGTTCGTCAGTTTCAATCAACGATTCTATGGTGGCTATCATCTTACGCTGGCTTGCCTTATCTTCTAAGAATCCAGAATCTACTAATTTCTGATAAGCTTCAAGTGCATTCGTTTTTCGTTTAGAAGACTTTAGTTCTACCTCTTTTACCGCTAGAGGAGAAACGACAAAACCTTGTTCTAAAGGAAATTCTTCTCTTTCTTCTTTTCCTTTTTCTTCTAAAATTTCCTCAAAAATCGTACCCGTATACCCTAGTAATTCTCCAGAGAATTCGGTTAGCTGTTTTAACGTAATCGTCGACAACTCTCGAAACTTAGTCTTCATTTTTAAGAATAGTTCAGCTGTTGCTCGAGCATCACTGCCTGCTGTATGTACTTGAGTATGACGAATCTCTAGCGCCTCTGTTAAATCACTAAGTCGATAACTGAGCGCTGTTGGATAACAAATTTGAGCCAGTTGCACCGTATCAATGAGTGGCACTTCCAATTCTAGACCCAGTGCATCTGTTAAAGCAGACATAATAAAAGGTCCGTCAAAACCAACATTATGAGCAACGAGCGTTCGGTCTTCTAACAGACTAAAAATCATCATTGCCACTTCATCAAAATAGGGAGCCGTTGCCACATCCGCATTCGTCACTCCCGTTAATAATTGAATCTCGAATGGAATACTTTTTTCAGGATTAATATTGAGTGAGACATGCTCAATCACTTCATCGCCATTGATTAAGGTACAGCCAAACTGGAAGATTCGATCCCCGCTCTCATATTTTGGCCCTGTCGTTTCTAAATCAATGACAGCATATTTTCTTACCATGAGAAAAGCTCCTTTCTAAAGAATTCCTACTTATTTAGTTTACTAACTTATTCCTCTTGTTGCAAACAGTAGAAAAGTTTTAAGGCAAAAAAAGAAGCTTGAGCAATGCCCAAGCTGTCTTTTATCATTTTGAAAGTTGATTAAACGGTTTTACCTTTATCAATCACGACTTGTACTTCTTCCGTACCTGTTAAAACAGTATGTTGTTTTACCGTAACATCTTTATCAGCAATCACATACTCTAAATGAGCACCTGATTTAATTACGGTATTTGAAAGAATGATACTGTTACGAACAACCGCACCTTCTTCTACAACAACATCACGGAAGATAATACTATTTTCAACCGTACCACGAATCTTCGAACCGTCTCCGAGAATCGAATTCTTCACTACAGCTTTCTTACCATAGCCTGTAGGGACCGTATCTTTAACACGCGTAATCACTTGAGTACCAGAAAGGAATACATCCTGAAGATTTTCAAAATCAAGCATATCCATATTTAAGTCATAGTAATCTTTAATCGTATTAACGACCTTCAAGTATCCTTTAATTTGGTATGCATATACACGTAATGTTTCAAGGTTCTTAGCAATATAGTCACGTAAGATATCTTCCCAACCAAGTGTTAACCCCTTTTTAACAATGCCATTGAATAATTCTTTTGTTAAAATGTAGATTTTCACTTGTGTTGCACATTCATGATCAGATCCGTCGAAGTGATAAAGCGACTCATACACTTTATGATTTTCATCAAAGATAATTTGTGATTCCCCTACTGTTGGTTTGCGGTACGTATACGCAACAGTGATATCAGAACCAGTATCTAAGTGATATTGGAACATTTCTTTGAAATCAATTTTACCGATAATGTTTGTATCAGCTAAAATAACAAACTCTTCATCAAGATCTTGCGTATACACCATTGTATTGGCTAACGCTTCGATTTTATTTTGTGGGATACGTGTTGATAAGTAGTTTGACATCGGAGTAATAATTTTCAAACCACGGTGCTTACGGTTTAAATCCCAATCTTTTCCTGAAGCTACATGATCGAGTAATGATTTGTAATTATGATTCGTTAATAGTGCAATATTATCGATATCTGCATGTACAAGAGAAGATAGCATAAAGTCCACCATACGATAACGAGAAATTACTGGTAAAGCGGCTGCCGTACGATTTCTGACTAACCCTTGAAGGTCGTCATTTCTATAATTATCTGCATACAATACACAAAACGCTTTGATCATATTAATTTCCTCCAACTTTCGTATCTTCTTCTACCACTTCGAAATTGCCGATAACGGTAATCATATCTTTACCAAGTTCAATTTCTTCATGGCCTACAGTCACACCGCTTTTTACAACCGTGCCTTCTGCAATAATTGAGTTCACAACTGTTGCGTCCTCTTCAATGACCGCATTCTGCATGATGATACTTCCAAGGACTTTAGAATTTTGAGCAATCGATACTCCAGACGATACAATTGATTCATGGACTTTTCCGAGTACAATTGTTCCATCTGAAATCATTGATTCAGTCACTTCGGCGCTTTCTCCGATATATTGAGGAAGTCTGCCTTCGTGACGATAATAAATCTTCCAAGTTTTATCAGAAATATTAAAGTCTTCTTTTCGTTTGATTAAGTCCATGTTTGCTTCCCATAGACTTTCGATAGTACCTACGTCTTTCCAATATCCTGCAAATGGGAAAGCGTAAATACGACGGTCTTCTTCAAGTAACATTGGAATAATGTTTTTACCGAAGTCTTTTTCACTTTCTGGATTTTCTTCATCACGAATTAAATACTCTTTAAGTACTTTCCAGTTAAAGATGTAAATCCCCATCGATGCTTTTGTTGAAACCGGATGTTCAGGTTTTTCTAAGAATTCTACGATGCGTAAATCATCATCCGTATTTAAAATACCGAAACGACTTGCTTCTTCTAGTGGGACATTAATATGAGCAACCGTCAAGTCTGCTTTTTTCTCTTTATGGAATTCAAGCATCTTGTTGTAGTTCATTTTATAAATGTGGTCCCCAGATAAGATTAATACGTACTCAGGATCATACTGCTCGATATACTTAATATTTTGATAAATAGCATTGGCAGTCCCTTTATACCATTCCCCTGTTTTTCCAGCTGTATATGGAGGAAGAATTGTTAACCCTCCGTCTACACGGTCTAAGTCCCAAGGGTTCCCATTCCCCATGTAAGAGTTCAACTCAAGAGGCATAAACTGAGTTAACACCCCAACAGTAGAAATACCTGAATTTGCACAGTTTGAGAGAGGAAAATCGATGATACGATACTTCCCACCAAAAGGAACAGCTGGTTTCGCCATATCCTTTGTTAGTACTTGCAAGCGAGTTCCTTGTCCGCCTGCGAGTAGCATTGCTACGATTTCTTGCTTTCTTGCCATACGTTCAACCCCCGATTATTGATTGTTAATGATATACAGTGTAGAAAACGGTGGTACATTCACCGCGAGTGTATAATCAAATCCTTTATGTGGTTTCGTAACTGTATGAAGTCCACGATTCACCACTCCAGATCCATTATACTTTTTAGCGTCAGAGTTGAGAGCAACTTTATAGCTTCCCCATTTCGAAACGCCAATTTCGTAATTTTTAATATGGTTCCCTGAGAAGTTTGAGATAACGATGACTGAATCTCCTTTAGAATTCATTCTTGAGAAGACGAAGCAGTTATTCCAAACATCTTCCACCTCATGCCATCTAAATCCTGTCCAGCCTCCGTCAAGTTGCCACAGTTCTGAATGCTTCTTGTAGAAGGCGTTTAAATCTTTCACATAGCGATGAGTCGCGTCATGAATTGGATATTTGAGTAAGAACCAATCTAATTCGCGTTCTTCATTCCACTCAATCATTTGTGGAATTTCATTTCCCATGAAGTTTAATTTCTTACCAGGGTGAGCCATCATATAGCCCATGAAAGCTCGATAGTTAGAAAACTTGTCTTCATAAGAAACAGACGCTTTATCTAGTAACGATTTCTTCCCGTGAACGACTTCATCATGAGAAATCGGTAAAATATAGTTTTCCGAGAAGGCGTACATCATCGAGAACGTAAATTGATTATGGATGCCACCTCTAAATAGAGGATCTTTCTCTAAGTAATCTAGAGAGTCATTCATCCAACCCATATTCCATTTGAAGTGGAATCCAAGTCCTCCTTCTTCTACTGGTTTGGTAACCCCAGCGAAAGCAGTAGACTCTTCAGCAATCATCATGACACCTGGATATTCATTACGTACATAATCATTCAGAGATTGAATAAATCGAATCGCTTCTAAGTTTTCAAATCCTCCGTAAATATTACGAGCTGATTCTTCTTCACTTCTGCAATAGTTATAGAACAACATTGAACTTACAGCATCCACGCGAAGTCCATCGATGTGGAATTTTTCAAGCCAGAATACTGCACTTGAGTATAAGAATGAAAGCACTTCTGTCTTGCCGTAATCAAATGCTCTCGTTCCCCAACCTTTATGTTCTTGGATACGAGGGTCACCGTATTCATAGCAAGGTGTGCCATCAAATTCATATAACCCAAAAGCGTCTTTTGTAAAATGCCCTGGTACCCAGTCTAAAATAATTCCGATACCTGCCCTGTGACATTCATCCACAAAATACATAAAGTCTTCTGGAGTTCCAAATCTTGAAGTCGCTGCAAAGAATCCTGTCACTTGATATCCCCATGACTTATCATATGGGTATTCGGTAATTGGCAACAATTCAATATGCGTGTAGTTCATCTCTTTCACATATGGAATGAGTACATCCACTAACTCACGATAAGAATACGGATCACCATTTTCTTTCTTCTTAAACGAGCCTAGCTCAACTTCATAAATGTTTAACGGTAGTTGAAAAGGGACGGTTCTTTGTTTCATCCACTTTTCGTCAGACCATTGGAATTCAGGAAAATCGTATACTTTAGATGCTGTTTTCGGTCTTGTTTCCGCATGGCGTGCATATGGATCTGCTTTCCATAACCAATCTCCATGATGCGGAACAATCACATATTTATAAGCATCGTACTCTTTTACATTTGGAATTGTGATTTCATAAATCCCATTTTGATTAATACGCTCCATCTTATAATCGGTTGGTCTCCATTCACAGAAATCCCCCGTTACATAGACTTCTTTTGCATTTGGAGCCCATACGCGGAATGTACATTCGTTATCACCTAAGAAGCTACCAAGGAAATCATAACTATGAAAATTCCTTCCTTCATGAAATAAATATTCTGCTAGTTGTTGCACTAAGCCATCACTCCTTTACGCATTCGCTCACAAAAATAAAATAAGCGTTTTCATAGTTGGGATAAAAAATTAGAGAAGGTTGATATTGATACATTTCTCTTGTTTAAATTATAACATATTTCTTAAATTTTCACAGTGGTTTTCATGAATTTTCTTAAAAATTTTTGTTTAATTCTCTGTACTTTTCATGAAACCCGTTTTGGTATCACTTTTTACCACTTTGTATTACAATGAACATAGATTTACAAAAAAAGGGGCCTATTATGATTTTCTATCACTCACTAAAAAATAAGTATCCTTCAGGAGCAGTGACGGATAACCAAACTATTTTTATACAAGTTAAAGTTACGAAAGAGACTCGCCTCTCTTCTATCCAATTAGTACTTAAAGAAGATTTAACACAAACAACAAGCATCTATCATCCAAGTCGTTCTACGATTGAAGCAGATGCAACTTTATTCTCATTTGAAATTTCACCATTGCATTCAGGACTATATTTCTACTACTTTGAAGTTCGTTCTGAAATCGGTACTTACTTCCTTAGCAACCATGAATTCCATGCAGTTCCTGTTCTTAACTATCATGAGATTAACAGCTGGCAATTAACGGTTTACGAAGAACAATTCACGACTCCAGAATGGTTTAAAGGTGGGATTATGTATCAAATCTTCCCTGACCGTTTCAAGAAAAGTGATAAATATAAAGCAAAAAAAGCAGCCAACGAAGAGATTCGTTACCGTCACGACGACTGGGACGAATTGCCTCAATCAAGTATCACACATGAAAATTACAAAGCGCAGGATTTCTATCTTGGGAATTTAAAAGGAATCGAAGAAGAACTCGAACACTTCAAAGCCTTAAATGTAAATTGTATTTACTTAAATCCAATTATGGAGAGCCCAGATAACCACCGCTACTCCACTGCGGATTATTTCAATGTGGATCCATATTTAGGAACAAATGAAGACTTTAAAAAACTATGTGCGAAATTCAGAAAAAATGGAATCGAAATTATTCTAGACGGCGTATTTAGCCATACTGGTGATGACAGTATTTATTTCAACAAGCAAGGTCATTATGATAGCGTTGGTGCCTATAACTCAACTGAGTCTCCATACTATCCTTGGTTTAGCTTTATGGAGTTTCCAGATACGTATCACTCTTGGTGGGGCTTTACAAACCTTCCAACGGTGAACAAATTGGAACCTTCCTATATGAAATTCATCAATGATCCAAAAACCGGTGTCTTACCGTTCTGGCAACATCTTGGGATTGGTGGCTGGCGTTTAGACGTTGCTGATGAATTCCCTGACGAGTTCTTAGACGCATTACGAGTAACTGTTAAACAAACAGACCCAAATGCCCTCATTATTGGTGAAGTTTGGGAAGATGCGACTACGAAATTTGCTTATGACCATCGTCGCCGTTATTTCTTAGGAAAACAACTCGATAGCGTCATGAACTACCCTTGGAAAGATGCTATTATTCAGTTCGTTCATACAAAAAATACACATGCATTACGATATGCCATCGAAGAAATCATTGATCATTATCCAAAACCTGCTCTAGACGTTCTAATGAACTTACTAGATAGTCACGATACAGAACGTATTATTACAAAAATTGGGTTCGGTGATACGGAAGCTGTTCCACTTCATGAGCGCCCAACACTTGAATTAACTGGAGCTGAACTTGAAGATGCGATTCAAAAACTAAAAATCGCAAGTTTCATTCAATTTACTCTACCTGGTGTTCCTTCGATTTATTATGGGGATGAAATTGGAATGCAAGGATTCCGTGATCCTTATAACCGTAAGACATTCAGCAAGAAAGAAATCAACGAAGAAATCTTCGAGCATTATAAAGCATTAACAGCTTTTAGAACGAAACATAAAGAAGACTTCAAAGGAGACTTCAATGTCGTATATGAAAGCGAAGGTTGTCTTGTTTATCAACGTGAATCGCTCTTATGTGCAGTCAATATGAATCCACATACTGTATTTATTGAAGGACTTCACGGAAAACAAATTTACGCTAGCCAAGCCACTAGAAACCATCCAAACGGAATCGTTGTTCCTGCATTTGGCTTTGCAGCATATGAAATTTAATCCATAAAAAAAGATTCTCACTGTGAGGCGTGCCCCACTCGTGAGAATCTCTTTTTTTATTGGTTTAACCTTGAACTGGTTTGATGTGCCAAATGTCTTTTGCATATTCTTTAACTGAACGGTCAGCTGAGAAAATACCTGCATTTGCAATATTTGCGAGGCTCATCTTCATCCATTTAGATGAATCATTATAGTCTTTTTCAATACGCTCTTGCGCTTCCACATAGCTATCAAAGTCAGCCAAACACATATAATGATCTTGAGTCAATAAGTAATCCACGATGAAGTTGAAGTTCATACCACCAACTGTCATTGTACGGATGAAATCAAGAACGGTCTTAATCTTAGGTGAATTATTGTAGTATTCCCAAGGTTTGTAGCCTTTTGCATATAACGCTTCTACTTCCTCTGTTTCTAAACCGAAGATGACAATATTGTCTTCTCCGACAGCTTCGTAGATTTCAACGTTTGCTCCGTCCATCGTACCAAGTGTCACTGCACCATTTAACATCAGTTTCATGTTACCAGTACCACTCGCCTCTTTACCCGCTTGAGAGATTTGTTCACTCACGTCTGCAGCTGGCAAGATGATTTCTGCTAGAGTCACTTTGTAGTCTGGAATGAATACCACTTTAATGTATTCACGCACTAATTCATCACTTTCAATCATTTGAGAAATTGAGTGGATGAATTTAATAATGTTTTTCGCCATTTGATATCCTGAAGAAGCCTTCGCAGCGAAAATGAATGTACGTGGTGTTGGGCGTAATCCATTGTATTTAATTTCATGGTAAAGATATACAATGTGTAACGCATTTAATAATTGGCGTTTGTATTCATGTAATCTCTTCACTTGTACGTCAAAGATTGAATGAGGATTTACTGAAATTGCAAGCGTTTCTTTAATGTAAGTCGCTAATTGCTCTTTCTTCGTTAATTTAATGGCTTGTAAATCTTTCAGTACTTTCTCATCATCTTTATAAGCATTCAATTTAGAAATGCCAGAGAGGTCTTTAATGAAGTCATCTCCGATTAAATTTTCTAAGTAAGTAGCAAGTTCTGGATTTGCTTGACCTAACCAACGGCGGTGCGCAATCCCGTTTGTCACATTACCGAATTTTCCAGGATATAAATCGTTAAAGGCTTTGAATGTATCACGAACAAGAATATCACTATGCAGTTTTGATACCCCGTTTACATAATGACTACCTACGATAGAAAGATTTGCCATCTTAATCATGTCGTCATAAATAATCGCTGTATCACGTAATGTATATTGTCTTCCTTGTTCCATTACCCATAAGCAGAAACGTCTATTAATTTCTTCAATAATTGAGTAAATACGTGGAAGAATTGGTTGGAATAAGGATACTGGCCATTTTTCCAATGCTTCTGCCATGATGGTATGGTTTGTATACGCAAATGTCTTCGTCGTGATTTCCCACGCTTTATCCCATCCATAGCCATACTCATCCACTAATAAGCGCATTAATTCAGCAACGCCCATTGCAGGGTGCGTATCATTAATATGAAGCGCTACATGTTCTGAGAAGTTTTCTAATGTACCAAATTCACGATAATGGTTCTTCACTAATTGTTGCAATGAAGCACTAATAAAGAAGTATTGTTGTTTAATACGTAACTCTTTACCTTCGTTTGTAACATCAGCTGGATATAATAATTTAGAAATAGAAGACGCAATTGCTTCTGCTTCGGACGATTTAGAATATTCGCCACGTTCAAATAGTTTCATATTGAAACCAGTTTTTGCTTTGGCTTCCCACAAACGAAGTGTGTTTACAGCTGAAGCATCATAACCAGAGATTAATAAATCATATGGTTCCGCTTGAATCGAAGTATAGTTTTTGTGGTTCACTTTTAAGCCAGTTTCTGTCATCACTTGCTCTAATTCTCCACCAAAACGTACTTCAACTTCTTCGTCATTACGGTACACTAAGCAATATTTCCCAAGGTCTAACCATTGATCTGGGAATTCTTGTTGCCAACCGTTTGTAATCACTTGTTTGAAAATCCCATATTCGTAAAGAATTGAGAATCCTGTGACTGGATATTCATTACTTGTTAAGGCATCTAAATAACAAGCCGCAAGACGTCCTAGACCACCATTTCCTAGACCTGGATCTGGTTCCATATTGTAAATT
>CALCML010000250.1 GCA_937967765.1 uncultured Carnobacterium sp. | reverse complement strand
CCAGAGCCAACTCCGAACCCAGAGCCAACTCCGAACCCAGAGCCAACTCCGAACCCAGAGCCAACTCCGAACCCAGAGCCAACTCCAACACCAGACCAACCAACTGTTGAATTACCTCTATACGAAACAGATGGTGTGAAGGTAACGGTTGATAAGGAAAAAGGTATTGCGAGATTTGAAGACGAAAACGGAGATACTCCAGTAGTCGTTGAAGTACCAACTAAACTTCTTGATAAGAACATCAAGATGCTTAAAGTTGAAAAAGTGGACGAAACAATTAAAGGTCTTGAAGGAAAAGAATATCAAGGTTATGAAATTACTTTCGTCGACAAAGATGGTAAAGCAGTTCGTGTTGAAGGGGATGCCAAAGTAACATTCCCAGTTGATAAAGAAGTAGATGGTGCATACTTCGTAACAAGCGATACAAAAGAAGTGAAAGAAAAAGTTGAATTCTCTAACGGAGAAAACAAAGTCGTTACACTTAACGTTAAACACTTCAGTTTATACGCAGTTACATTCAAAGTTGTTGCTAGTGAAACACCAGTAACTCCAACAACACCTGCAACACCAACAACACCTGCAACTCCAGCAGCACCTACTACACAAGTAGCAGCAGCTCCAAGTGCAGCCCAAGGAGAAAATAAACCAGCTCCAGCGCCTGCAGCAGGTGAAGCAAAAGAAACATTACCAAATACAGGGGTAGAAGATGTAACTCCAGGAATCATTGGAGGAATTCTTGCAGCTCTTGGTGGATTAGGCCTAGCCATTCCTAAAAAAGGTAAAAGAGACTAGGAAAGAACGAAAAGCTCAGATGATAGGACACTCCTAACCGGTCCAAACCATTTGAAAAAGTAGTCTGCCCTCAAACCGGTTCACAATGTGAGCCGGTTTTCTCTTTTTGTAGATGGAAAATCTTGCAAAATCGTTTCAAATAGCGTAAAATTTACGTATTCGATGAAGAGAACAACTTGTGTAAATACACTTTTAGAGAGCCGATTATGGGTGGAAGATTGGCAGTCCCTGTTTATAGCAAGAATCATCTCTTAGAAACTTTTCTGAAATACACGTTAGATTAAGAAGAGTCGCTTAAATGGCGTTAACAATTTACCAAGGCAAACAAAATAGTTGTTTGTAAATTTGGGTGGTACCGCGGATATGATTTCGCCCCTGCAACTTGGCAGGGGCTTTTTTTATGCTCAACGGTCAAAAGATGAAAAAAACAGTCAAACAAAGGAGGAAATTCAATGAAGATGAAGGAAACATTGCAAATTGGGAAAACAGAATTCCCAATGCGTGGGAACTTACCAACAAAAGAAGTGGATTACCAAAAAGAATGGGAAGAAGCAGACGTTTATGGACAACGTCAGAAAAAGAATAAAGGCAAACCAACATTCGTGCTTCACGATGGCCCACCATATGCCAATGGTGCGGTTCACATGGGACATGCCTTAAATAAAATTTCTAAGGACTTTATCGTTCGTAGTAAATCAATGAGCGGATTCCGTGCACCATTCGTACCAGGATGGGATACACACGGACTTCCAATCGAACAAGCTTTAGCAAACGCTGAAGGGGTTGACCGTAAGAAATTATCAATCGCTGAATTCCGTAAATTATGTGCGGAATACGCATTACGTCAAGTGGACAACCAACGTGCTGAATTCAAGCGATTAGGGGTTACAGGTACATGGGATAAACCATACTTAACACTTCAACCAGAATTCGAAGCAGAACAAATTCGTGTATTCGGTAAAATGGCTGAAAATGGCTATATTTACAAAGGATTAAAACCAATTTACTGGTCTCCATCAAGTGAATCTTCACTTGCCGAAGCTGAAATTGAATATAAAGACGTAGAAAGCCCATCAATCTATGTGGCGTTCAAAGTCAAAGACGGAAAAGGTGTTGTATCAGATGATGCGTCATTCGTTATTTGGACAACAACTCCTTGGACACTTCCAGCAAACTTAGGGATCTTCGTACACCCTGACTATGAATATGCAGAAGTGAAAACAGACAAAGGTACTTTTGTGGTAGCCAAAGAATTAGTGAACTCACTTGCTGAAACGCTTGGTTGGGAATCAGTGGAAGTATTAAAAGAATTCCGTGGAACTGAATTGGAATATGCAACAGCATGGCATCCATTCTACGAACGTGAATCACTAGTGATGCTAGGGGACTACGTAACGCTTGATGCGGGTACTGGTTTAGTTCACTCAGCTCCTGGACACGGGGAAGACGACTTCTACTACTCACGTAAATACAACTTAGATGTATTATCACCAGTAGATAACCAAGGACATTACACTGCAGAAGCTCCTGGTTTTGAAGGAATGTTCTATGCAAAAGCAAACAAAGTCATCACAGACCTATTAGCTGAAAATGGTTCATTACTAAAACTAAGCTATTTCGTGCATAGTTACCCACATGACTGGAGAACGAAGAAACCTGTTATCTTCCGTGCAACTCCACAATGGTTTGCGTCAATCGATGCTTTCCGTCAAGATATTTTAGATGTGATTGAAAATGATGTGAAATGGTACCACCCATCAGGACAAGTACGTATTTACAACATGGTTCGTGACCGTGGCGACTGGGTCATCTCTCGTCAACGTGTATGGGGTGTTCCACTTCCTGTATTCTACGGTGAAAACGGAGAACCAATCATCACTCCAGAAACAATCGAACACGTAGCTAAATTAGTCGAAGAGTTTGGTTCTGACGTATGGTTCGAACGTGAAGCTAAAGATTTATTACCAGAAGGATTTACACATCCAAGCAGTCCAAATGGTACATTTACAAAAGAAATGGACATCATGGACGTATGGTTCGACTCAGGTAGCTCACATGCTGGTGTATTAAGCATTCGCCCAGAATTAACATTCCCAGCTGATTTATACTTAGAAGGATCAGACCAATACCGTGGATGGTTCAACTCAAGTTTAACAACAAGTGTAGCGGTTCATAAACAAGCACCTTATAAAGCAGTTCTTTCTCAAGGGTTCGTAATGGACGGGGAAGGTAAGAAGATGAGTAAATCTCTAGGAAACGTCATCTCACCTGCAAAAGAAATGCAAACTAAAGGGGCAGACATTATCCGTCTATGGGTATCCTCTGTAGACTACGAATCAGACGTACGTATCAGTACTGAAATCTTAAACCAAGTATCTGAAGCATACCGTAAGATCCGTAACACAATGCGCTTTATGTTAGCAAACACTACAGACTTCGAACCATCTAAACATGCCGTAGCGTTTAAAGACCTACGTAGTGTTGACCAATATATGATGATTCGTTTCAATGATGTCGTGAAGACAATTGAAGAAGCGTATGAAAAATATGAATTCTCAACAATTTATCAAACAGTGATGAACTTCTGTACAGTTGATTTATCACAATTCTACTTAGACTTTGCAAAAGACGTTGTGTATATCGAACACGAAGATAACTACGAACGTCGTGCAATGCAAACAGTAATTTACGATATCTTAGTGAAATTAACGAAATTACTAAGCCCAATCTTAGTTCATACAAGTGAAGAAGTTTGGAAATACTTGAAAGAAGAAGAAGCTTATGTTCAATTAGCTGAATTCCCAGCAGTAGAAAACTACGAAAATACAGAAGAAGTATTAGCACAATGGGCTGAATTCTTCAAAGTTCGTAACACTGCTTTGAAAGCTTTAGAAGAAGCTCGTAACGAAAAATTAATCGGTAAGAACTTCGAAGCCAAAGTAACGCTATATCCATCTAATGAAGTACGTGCTTTATTAGACAGCTTAAACACAAATGTGGCTCAATTATTCATCGTAAGTGAATTAGAAGTGGCTCAAGAAGGCGTTGAAGCTCCAGCGAATGCGGTTGAAGGTGAAGGCGTGAAAGTTGTCGTTGAACATGCCAAAGGTGAAACATGTGAACGTTGCCGTGCTGTGAAGATTGAAGTAGGAACATTAGAAGATGCTCCAACTTTATGTAATCGTTGTGCAGCAATTGTGCGTGAACACTTCCCAGAAGCGCTTGTTCCAGAAGCAGAATAATAAAATTTTAACTGAGTCGGAGAAATTCGGCTCAGTTTTTTTCAAAATGTGTTCAAAAAGTGGACATCCTGAAGGAGTGAATTAGACTAATTCTAGTTAACTCCTTTTTTTAGCGTTCTATCAATGTTTTTGCCACTCAAAAGGGAGGATATTTGTAAATAGAAGGAAATTTTGCTCTCCATATTTTCTTTATAATTAAATCGAAATCATACTTATTTAGCAATTTAACTATACTTTTAATAGATTAATTTCATAAGTCTGTCAGGAAATGTTCTTACCCAGTTTAGATAATGTCTAATGTAGGAAAGGGGTTACAGAAACTCTCTTCCTAAATAAAAGAAGAAATAGGAGAACAATTATGCAAAAAGTACGTAATAAACAAAAAGGTATGATTGCAGGAGCAAGAGTATTAGGAGCAAGCCTTATCTTGAGCACAAGTCTTCTAGCACCATTTACAACAGTATATGCAGAAACAGGTGAAGGAAGAGTTCCTAATGTCACACTGCCAAATGGGGTTCCAAAGAACTATGATTTAACATGGTTTGATGAGTTTGATGGGGACAAACTCGACAGAACAAAATGGGATTATTCTCTTTCAAGTTTCGATCCTAAAGCAAGAACACAAATGCATTTCACAGATGACCCAGCAAATGTATCTTTAAAAGATGGAATCCTTCATTTAACGGCACTTTATACGCCGAAGCAATTGAAGTGGAATGACCAAACAAAAAAACATGAATGGGTAGATCGTGAGAATACTTATGTAGATTCAAAGACAAAACAAACGATTACTTATAAAGCTCCATTTACTTCTGGGGCGATTCAAACGCGTGACCGTCACGGGAAAGTCCTTACGGAATTTGTAGGTGACTTCTATGCCGAATCACGTATCAAGTTACCATTAAGTGAATCTTCATGGGCTTCCTTCTGGATGACTGGTACAAAAGGCGGGGGCTCTCCTACAAGTGGGGAGATTGATGTCTTCGAATCTAAAGGCTATGACCCCAAATTTATTCAAGCTAATATTCATACAGCACCGACACCTGAGCCTGGCAAGGAAAAGTATAGCGATCAATATCAAAAAAAACTCCCTAATAATGGAGATACGCAAACAGCATTTCACACATACGGTGTCTTAAAAGAAGGCGATAAAATTACTTTCTTCTATGATGGACAAGCACTTTATACCGTAAAATATAGTGAGATAAAGAAAAATGAAGCATTTGTCAATCCAGGAAATGGATTTATTTTACGATTAACACACATCGTAGGTGGTTCATTCGTGAAGGACTTTGGTAAAAACGCTACACGTGACTATACGGATGCGATTCCTTACAAAGATAGCTATAAGGATGGAAGTCGTTCAGACATGCAAATCGACTATGTTCGCGTATGGCAACCAAGCGCTAAACCTCTAACTACAGAAGCGCCACCGACGACTACCACAACTACAACGGTTGCTCCAACAACAACGACAACAACAACCGTTGCTCCGACGACTACAACGACGACAACAGAGGCTCCAACGACAACGGAAGCTCCAACGACAACGGAGGCTCCGACGACAACGGAAGCTCCAACGACAACAGAGGCACCTACAACTACAGTAGCGCCTACGACAACGGAAGCAACTACAACGACAGAAGCACCTACAACTACAACAACAGAGGCGCCAACAACAGTTGCGACAACAGAAGCGCCAACGACAACGGAAGCTCCAACGACAACGGAGGCACCGACTACTACAGTAGCAACTACAACGACAGAAGCGCCAACAACAGTTGCGACAACAGAAGCACCAGTAGTGACAACAGCTGCACCTGTAGTGACAGAAGCTCCAATAGTAACAAGTTCAGCTCCTGTAGCGACAGAAGCTCCAGTGGTAACTACCTCAGCACCTGTAGTAACAAGTTCAGCTCCTGTAGCGACAGAAGCTCCAGTGGTAACAGAGGCTCCAGTAGTAACAACTTCAGCTCCAGTGGTAACAGAGGCTCCAGTAGTAACAACAGCTACCCCTGTAGCGCCAGAAGCTCCGGTAGTGACAACAGTTGCACCTACAACAACTACTACGACGACTGAGGCACCAACAACTACTACAGCAACAACTGAAGCTCCTGCACCAACAGCTGTTTTAACAAATGCCGTTGAAGATAAAGTTGTAGCACCCGAAACAAATGCCGAAGCAACTGAGTCACGTGTGTTAGCAACACCTCTTGCTGCTAAAGCAGAACAAGAACCAGCAAAAGAAGCAAAAGATCCATCTCCAGCGCCCGTTGCACAAGCAGCACCAGCAGGAGAAGACGAATTACCAAATACAGGTACTTCAATGGGAACTTTATATCTGATTCTATCAGCAGTGTTCTTAACAGGCGGCGCATTCGTATTTGCTAAAAGCAAAAAATAAAATAGTTCAATAAACCAAGAAGGAATTAGACAGTGAAGGCTGTTTAATTCCTTTTTTGGTCTAATTAAAACCCCCGGATTGTCCGGGGGTCCAAAAAGCTTTAGCGGAGT
>CALCML010000249.1 GCA_937967765.1 uncultured Carnobacterium sp. | reverse complement strand
GTTTATTAGACTTTCTTGAATCACGAGTGATGAAAAGAAAGTCAATAAACCACTGTGCTTTACTCAATGCACAAATAGGGTTGAATTTCTTGATAGGCACCGAAGCCCATCAATCTATCTAGGAAGTTTCATCCCATAATAATACAGATAATTAAAACGAACTTAAAACAATTTGCCTTGCAATAGTAAAACACCTAGCTCTCACTAGGTGCTTCCTACTATTATTCTTCAGTTGCTTTCGTTCCCTCAAGCGTCCATTTTAAGTACGCATCCATAAACGGATCCAAGTCTCCATCCATGACAGCCCCAATATTTCCAGTCTCATATCCAGAACGTAAATCTTTTACCATTGAATATGGATGGAATACATAGTTACGAATTTGAGAACCCCAGGCGATATCTTTTTGTTCGCCACGAATAGCTGCCAATTCAGCTGCCTTCTTCTCTTCTTCTAATTGGAACAATTTCGCCTTCAACATCGCCATCGCTTGGTCTCTGTTTTTAAATTGAGAACGTTGCGCCTGACTCTGCGTCACAATTCCAGTTGGAATATGCGTAATACGCACCGCAGAAGACGTCTTATTAATATGTTGTCCACCGGCACCACTTGCACGATACACATCCACTTTTAAGTCATCTGGGTTAATTTCAATATCAATATCTCCGTCCATTTGCGGAACAACATCCACTGAACAGAATGACGTATGACGTTTTCCAGCTGCATCAAACGGAGAAATACGAACAAGACGATGCACGCCTTTTTCAGAACGTAAATACCCGTAAGCATTCAAGCCCTCAATCGACAAGGTTATAGACTTAATTCCTGCTTCGTCCCCGTCTTGATAATCCACTGTTTCAACACGGTAACCATGTTTTTCAGCCCAACGCATATACATACGTAGGAGCATGCTTCCCCAGTCTTGCGATTCCGTACCACCAGCACCTGGATGGATTTCCAAAATCGCACTGTTCTTATCATGAGGACCATTTAGTAACATACTTAATTCATACTGTTGCAAGTCCTTCTCAAGAGACTGGATTGCGTCAACGATTTCCGCATGCACTTCTTCATCTGGCTCTTCTTTATACATTTCAAATAACAAACCTGTCTCTTCATGCGCCAATTCCATCTTATGGAACGTATCATAAATAGCCTTTAATTCATTATTCTTTTGAATGACTTGATTCGCTTTTTCGCTATCATCCCAAAATGATGGTTCAGACATCTCTTGCTCATAGGCCGCGATATCTTCTTCTAAGCGATCTAAGTCAAAGAGACCTCCTATAACTGATGATTTGTTCGTTCATGGCTTCAAGCGCATTTCTAATCTCACTAATTTCCATACTGACCTCTTTCTAAAAGAAAACGGCGAAATGCTTCGCCGTCTCCCCTTGTTATTAAGCTTTTTCTGAATCGTCGTCAGAAGTTCTGTCATGACCTGTAGCCACTACACTACGAACTCCTTGAATTTGTTCACGTTGTAAGTTTTGACGAATTTGAGATTTCATCAAGATACGTGTTACATCATAGTCGATTGCAGCAATCATTTGTTGGAATCGTTCGTACCCTTCTGTTTGGTACTCTGTTAATGGATCGATTTGAGCGTATCCACGTAAACCAACGCTTTGACGTAATTGGTCCATATCATCGATGTGATCTGTCCACTTACGGTCAACCACACGTAGGATAACTACTTTTTCGAACTCAAGCATTTGATTGTCGCCATTCAATTGCTCTTGTTTTTCTTTGTAGATTTCCATTGCTTTTTCGTTTAAGATTCCTTCGATTTCAGCAGCTGTTTTGCCTTCTAAATCGCTAATTGAAAGTTCATCTGGAGCACAGATCGAGTTATGAGCAAAGTCCACAATTCCTTCTAAGTTCCAATCTTTTTGATCTGTCAATGTATGACTTTCCACAACGCGGTGAATTGTACGACGGATCATACCTTTTGTCACTTTTTCAAGTGAGTTTTCTTCGTTAATAATTTGTAGACGTTGTGAGTAGATGATTTCACGTTGTTCACGCATAACCTCATCGTACTCTAGGACGCTTTTACGAGTATCGTAGTTGTTCCCTTCAACACGTTTTTGTGAAGATTCTACTTGTCTTGTTAACATCTTACTTTGGATGAAGTTATCGTCGCCTTCATCTGTTAAGTTTAGACGTTCCCAGATTGCTTGCATTTTTTCTCCACCGAAACGTTTCATCAAATCATCTTCTAATGATAGGTAGAATTGTGTTGCACCTGGATCCCCTTGACGTCCACTACGTCCACGTAATTGGTTATCGATACGACGGCTTTCGTGACGTTCTGTACCGATTACGCAAAGTCCACCAAGTTCTTTCACGCCTTTACCAAGCTTGATGTCAGTACCACGTCCGGCCATGTTTGTCGCGATTGTTACAGCGCCACGTTGACCAGCTGACATGATAATTTCTGCTTCTTTAAAGTGGTTTTTCGCATTTAATACTTCGTGCGGAATTCCTTCTGCGCGTAGTAAGTTAGATAGCAATTCACTTGTTTCAACGGCAACCGTACCGACAAGGATTGGTTGACCTGCTTCATGACGTTGTTTGATATCTTGAACAACCGCACGGAATTTACTACGTAATGATGGGTAGATTAAATCGTGACCATCAATACGTTGTACAGGACGGTTTGTTGGAATCGCAATAACGTTCATGTTGTAGATTTCTCTGAATTCTTCTTCTTCAGTCTTCGCAGTACCTGTCATCCCTGACAATTTACGATACATACGGAAGTAGTTTTGGTAAGTGATTGTCGCCATTGTCTTAGACTCGTTTTCAACTTCAACGCCTTCTTTAGCTTCAATCGCTTGGTGAAGACCGTCTGAATAACGACGACCTTCCATGATACGTCCAGTAAATCCATCAACGATTTTAACTTTACCTTCATCCACTACATAGTCGATGTCGCGTAACATAATGTAGTTCGCACGTAACGCTTGGTCGATATGGTGAACAAGCGCTGAGTTATCCACGTCATAAAGGTTTGGTAAGCGGAATGTTTGTTCAGCTTTGTTAATCCCTTCGTCTGTTAATGAGATTGTTTTAGAAGTTAAGTCGATTGTGTAATCTTCTTCCTCTTTTAATCCTTTAACAAACATATCTGCACGTTGGTATAACACTGTTGATTTTTCAGCTTGTCCTGAAATGATCAATGGAGTACGCGCTTCGTCGATTAAGATTGAGTCTGTTTCATCGACAACTGCGTAGTTCAATGGACGTTGTACCATTTGTGATTTGTAAACCACCATGTTATCACGTAAGTAGTCAAATCCTAATTCACTGTTTGTGCTGTAAGTGATGTCTGCTGCATATGCAGCACGTTTTTCTTCTGAAGACATTCCTGTTAAGTTTAACCCTACAGTCAAGCCTAAGAAGTTATATAACTCACCCATTTCACGAGCGTCACGAGAGGCTAAGTATTCGTTTACTGTAACTACGTGAACTCCGTCTCCTGATAATGCGTTTAAGTATACAGGCATTGTCGCTGTTAAAGTTTTACCTTCACCAGTACGCATTTCCGCAATGTTACCATCATGAAGTGTAATCCCACCCATGATTTGAACTTTATATGGGAATAAGCCTAATACACGTTTAGCCCCTTCACGTACTAACGCGAATGCTTCAGGAAGAAGTGCATCAAGAGACTCCCCTTGAGCATATCTTGCTTTATATTCTTCTGTTTTTACTGGAAAATCAGCATCTTCTAATGCAGCCATTTGAGATTCTAACGCAATTACTTTATCCGCTAGTTTTCCTAAACGACGTAATTCACGCTTATCATTTTCAACTAACTGTCTCAAAAAATTTGCCATTTAATTAACTCCTTTTTTATTTTCACCACTATTTTTAAATCGGTGAACATTTTAAATCTCATAAAAGTACTACAAATAGGTGGCTACACCTATTGCATCTTATTCATTTTACCATTGTTTAGCTAATTAAGAAAGCAAAAAAGGCGACTTTTTTCAAAGTCACCCGATTTTTTTACAATTTTACGTCAAAGAAAACCAATTTCCTATCCAAACTGAAAGTTAGTAATGCTTTAACTCCGGTTTCTGTCGCTAAAATCAGTACCCTTTCTGTTCACAACAAAAAAGGTGGCTTTTTCAAGCCACCTAAAATTTTATTAATTTGTTTCAATCAAACCATATTTTCCATCTTTACGACGATAAACAATGTTTGTTTCGTTCGTTTCAGCATCTTGGTAGATAAAGAAGTTATGTCCTAACATGTTCATTTGAAGAACAGCTTCTTCGCTATCCATTGGTTTCAAATCAATTCGTTTTGTACGAACGATTTCTAATCCTGTTTCCTCCTCTTCAGGCACTTCTGGAAGTGGTGGTAACACAACATCGAATCCTTTTTCGCGAGATTTACGATTGATTTTTGTTTTATGTTTACGAACTTGTCTTTCAAGTTTATCGACTACCAAGTCAATACTTCCATATAAATCAATTGAAGTTTCCTCGGCACGTAGAACTAAATAAGGAAGTGGGATCGTAACTTCAACTTTTGCAGTCTTTTCAGTGTAGACTTTCAAGTTGACATATACAGTCGCATTAGCAACGTCAGTAAAGTATTTTTCTAATTTGCTAATTTTCTTTTCTGCGTATTGACGAATCGCTTCTGTGACCTCAATATTTTCTCCACGGATATTATATTTAAACATAATACTCTCCCCTTTCATCTGGAAAACCAGATTTGAAGAAATATCCTAAGGACCACTCTTAGGAATTGCTTCGTTTGATTTCTATAGTTTTATTATAAAGCATGTACAGGGCTTTTACAACCGTTTTCAAGAATTCTTTCATTAAGAATTGTTAAGGAAAAACGGTATTTTTGAGGACTTTTCTTTGGCGATATTTTGTTTTCATGAGATGAAAAATCATACAGCATTGAAGATTAGAATCATTCCCAACAAGAATCGTTTATCCCAAAAATCTCCTCATCCCCAGTAATGTTCTTCCCTATTCTAAGAAATCTCAGATTACTAGTTAAAACAACACAGAATCTCCATTGACAGAAATCGTTTTCAACGATATAGTGAAATAGTAAACAAATTATAAAGGAGTTATGATTATGGAAAAAGTATTTGCTAGTCCGTCTCGTTATGTTCAAGGAAAAGATGTTCTTAAAACTGGTCTTTCTCACGTTTTGGCCCTTGGAGATCGTCTTCTCCTTCTTTGCGACCCTATCGTTTATGATTTAGTCGGTAAAGAACTAGAAGAAAACCTCGTGAAAGCTGGCGCGTCTGTCCATCGTGAAATCTTCCATGGTGAAGCAACCAACGACGAAGTTCGCCGCGTTGCTGAAGTCGTGAAGGAACATCAACTAAACGTAGTCATCGGCTTAGGTGGTGGTAAATCGATTGATACAGCCAAAGCTATTGCAGATGATTCTAATTGTCCGGTAGCGATTTTACCAACGATTGCTTCAACTGACGCCCCAACTTCTGCCCTCTCTGTAATTTATTCAGCAGAAGGCGTGTTTGAACGCTATCGTTTCTACAAGAAAAACCCAGAATTAGTATTAGTCGATACAAAAGTCATTGCCAATGCTCCTGTTCGTTTATTAATCTCAGGAATTGCCGATGCTCTTGCTACTTGGGTGGAGGCTCGTGCAGTCATCGAAGCACAAGGCGGCACAATGGTCGGTCAAGTGCCAACGATTGCCGCAGAAGCCATCGCTCGTGTCTGCGAAAGTACTTTATTCGAAAATGGTCTACAAGCCGTAGCCGCAGCAAACGCCAAAGTAGTTACTCCTGCTTTAGAAGCTGTGGTAGAAGCAAACACCCTCCTCAGCGGTATCGGTTTTGAATCAGCTGGATTAGCAGCAGCGCATGCCATCCATAACGGATTCACAGCGATTCATGGTGACATCCACACTTTAACTCATGGTGAAAAAGTAGCTTATGGTACATTAACACAACTGTTATTAGAAAATCGTCCAAAAGAAGAACTCGATAAATACATTACTTTCTATAAAGCACTTGGATTACCAACAACGCTGAAAGAAGTAAAATTGGATTCTGTGCCTTATGAAGACTTACTCAAGATTGGAGCCCTTGCGACACAAGAAGGCGAAACCATCCATCAAATGGTTGTTGACTATACTGCCGAAGATGTGGCAAATGCCCTACTCGCTCTTGACCAATATGTCACTACAAGATTTTAAAAATAACTAAAACCACTCAAATAGCCCAAGTAGATTTCTGCTTGGTCTATTTTTATCAATTGGTTTTGTATCATGCATGATACGTATCAAGCATGATACACTTTTTATCTAAATAATGTCAGAGACTCCAATTCTTCAACTCCCATTTCCGTTAATGCTTTTGCGGCAAGGTGTAGAGTTGCGCCAGTTGTATAAACATCATCCACTAACAAGACCTTTTTTGGAACCACAACATTTTCTTTCACTTTAAAAGGTTGCTTCAACTGCAGACGCTCCTGCCTTGTCTTCTCGGATTGCTTCTTCCCACTTCCAATATGTTCTAACAGCGAAGCGGTCGGTACTCGGCACTGTTCCAGTAAAGTTGGAATCGTCTCGAATTCTCTCTTTCTTAAACTCGTGCTGGATGACGGTAATGGACAAAGAACGAAGCCCCTCTTTTGATACTTAAGCAACTCTTGTCTTAATTCCTTTATCACCAACGTCATCACTCTTGTATCTCCTACAAATTTAAAAAGCTCCATAAACTTTCTCCCCGACTCGTCATAAGCATATAAGGCCGTATTCTTTAAAAGCACTGCTTCTTTTACTTGATGCCATTTTTGACAATCCGGGCAAACTTCTACTCTTGTCATCAACCGTCCACACTCTAGGCAAGTTGGATGCTGTTTTAATTCCATAAACGGATGCTCACAATTGACGCAGATGCACTTTCTGTTTGCTCCTAGTAAAAACGAGAGGATTGGCTGAGCTCGTTCAACTTCTTCCCCGCACCATAAACATTTCATTTACCTTCCCTCCCAAGAAACGCTTGTCGATTTAAGTCTTCGATTTCCCTTACCGCCTGAACCATCGCTTTTGTTTTTCCATTATGAAAATACACGACTTCTCCTGTTGGGCATTCTGCGGTCCGGCCAACGCGTCCTGCAATCTGCACGAGTACTTCTCTTGAAAATTCCTCTTCGTGCGCATTGACGACACAAACATCGACTCCTGGGAAAGTGACTCCCCGTTCTAGAATCGTCGTTGTTACGAGAAAATCAAGTTCTCCTGCTCTCATCTTCGCGATTCTTTCTTGCCGATACACTTCTTTAGAACTAACTGTCTCGAATTTCGCATTTGGACACTGTCGTCTAAGTGCTGCTTCTATCGGATCAAGAAGTGTAATTCGTGGTACAAATAGCAAAAATCGTTTCCCTACTCTAACATGTTCCTCTATAAACCGTTGCACAGGTTTTGGCACTTTCTTCTTTTTCAATTTTTTGTCTAAGTCTCCAATATAACTCATCGTTGGCACTATTAGTGGTTTCTTATGATATCGCTCTGGTAGCAAGGATACAGAAAGCTCTTTTCGTTTGATTCTTTTCTCTAATGTCTGAGATGGTGTCGCCGTTAAATACAGCAGGCAACCATCTTCTTTCACCGCACGATGAACTGCGCGAATCAATAACTCATTATCCCGATATGGGAATGAGTCCGTCTCATCAATCACGACCAGATCGAATGCGCGGTAGAACCTGAGCATCTGGTGCGTCGTCGCAATCGTCAGTGGCACTCGCTTGTAGCCCTCTTCGGATTGTGAATGAAGTACGTTTTGCTCGACTGTCGGAAAAGCTTCCTTCAAACGGGGCGCCAACTCCACACATACATCAATTCTTGGTGCGGCAATGGCGACTCTCTTTCCTTGTTGCAACATCCATTCGATGCTCGCAAAAATCATCTCCGTTTTCCCAGAACCTGTCACGGCCCAAAGTAGGTGCTCACGAAATCCTGTTTCCTTTACAACATCCAGGCACTCCAAAGAGAGCTGCTCCTGTTTGGTACTCAGGGGATGTTTATAGTGCGCTAATGCTTCTGTTCTTTTTGGAAAAGGCTGCTCTTCTTCAGGAGTCGCAATCACCACACTACATGCCTTTACCTTTCCCATCCCAATACACTTCAAGCAATACCAACATTCACCGCCCGCGCAATTCAGGCAAGGTCCTTTGGCAAATTCCAACGGATCCGTATTTCCACAAAAATGGCACTCTTTCTTCCCGTTCTTCACGGTAATCCCAACATCTAGCACAGCATTAGTAGAAACTTCATTCTCTTTTAACATCGATTGATAGACAGCTTGAATACGTCCAACAGCTCCTTCCATCCCACTCACCTCACCCCTAACTACGCAAAAAAAATCAGAAGAAGATTTCTCTTCTTCTGATTTTTGTTTGAAAGGAGTGCTT
>CALCML010000248.1 GCA_937967765.1 uncultured Carnobacterium sp. | reverse complement strand
ATTGCTAAAAGAATAACCTCCCAGCGCAAGAACAAGTGCAAGAAATACACCTGCTACACTTTGCGCTACTTTCTGGTTGGATTTCTTTCTCGCCATTTTTACTCCCCTTTAAATAAATAGGAGGGGGTGGGACTACAAAGTCAATTTCTACGAAATCACGACTTTTGTCTCACTCCCTCAAAGTTATTGCCCTCTAAAAACTGATACACTCGACAACTAGAAGTCACGCAATTACTGCGTCTTGTAATCGAACATTTTTGAATAAGAAGTTAGTTTTTATTTTGCCTCTTTTTGCTATTAAGATTATCGTCCTGTAAATTTGCTGATAATGGTATGCCATTTATCTAGTGATAAAATTGACCACGGATCCTTACCACCATATCCTACCACTAATCCAACTGCAAACAAAATCAAACCAAACAATAAGACTGTCAAAACAATTCCGACTTGTTTTTTAACGTATTTCAAATTATTATTCATCGTCTTCTTCCTTCACTCGCTTAATATTTGCACCCAAATTAGCCAGTTTTTTATGAAATTGATAATAACCTCTATCTAAATGAGTTAGTTGACCTACTTTTGTTTCACCGTCTGCAACCAAACCTGTCAAAATTAGCGCAGCACTCGCACGCAAGTCCGTTGACATCACTTCAGCTCCTTGCAAAGCTTGACCACCAACGATACGAGCTGTATCTCGCATAATTTCCGAGTGTAGACCCATTCGACGCATTTCTTCCAGATGTTGGAAACGATTCTCAAAAACAGTCTCAATCATAGTGGATTCACCCTTAGCAACCGTCATCAAAACTGTAAATTGTGCCTGCATATCTGTCGGAAAACCAGGGTGAGGAAGAGTTTTGACATTGACTGCTCTTAGTTTAGAAATGTCAGATTGAATACGGATACCCTCATCTTCCTCCGTAACAGACACACCCATTTCTAGCAATTTCGCAATAAGTGGACGATTATGCTCCCAAATAGCATCTTGCACAAGGACATTACCGCCAGTCATAGCAGCGGCTACCATAAAAGTCCCGGCTTCAATGCGGTCTTGTACTACACTGTGGCTTGTCCCCATCAGCTCCTCAACTCCAGTAATGGTTAATGTTTCTGTACCAGCACCACGAACTTTCGCCCCCATTTTGTTCAATAAAACAGCTAAATCAACAATCTCCGGTTCGCGCGCTGCATTTTCAATCACTGTTACACCATCCGCTAAAGTTGCTGCCATCATGATATTTTGCGTCGCACCCACACTTGGAAAATCCATGTAAATATGAGCTCCATGCAATCGGTTAGCTTTGGCCTCAATAAATCCAGCCGTCTGCTTAATTTCTGCTCCCATTGCCTCTAAACCTTTCAAATGAAGGTCAATAGGACGGCTTCCAATCGTACAGCCACCCGGCATGGAAACTTTTGCGTGACCATTACGCGCCAAAATAGGTCCTAATACAACAATTGAAGCACGCATTTTACTCACATATTTATAAGGCGCTTCTTCACTCAACGGCTGTGTAGCATCCACCGTAATCCTGTTCTCTTCTTGTTCAAAAATCACTTTTGTATTCAATCCACGAACCACATTGTTCATCGTAAACACATCTGATAGAACCGGAACATTGGTTAGAGTTGTTTTCCCTGTCGTCGCTAGAATAGTTGCTGCAAGCAAAGGCAAAACAGCATTTTTGGCACCTTCAATTTTAACCGAACCGACTAATGGATTCGAACTGCCTTGTATAATAATTTTATCCATATTTCTCCAAAACACCTATTATATTTCTTTTCTTATCCTATAAATTACTATTAAACACATCTCGTCCCAATGTATAGAGACTGAGGAAGAAAGAACTGAGCAAAAACCCTAACGCAATACTAAGCAATAAAATTAGAAATCGAATCTTAAGAGCATTGTCAGCATTCACCTTTAATAGTTTTTCCCAATTCACAACAGTAGAAAGCAAGTGAAATGAAAGAAAAATAAAAATCATATGGCTACTAAGCGTAAAAATTAACTGAATCATATCCCCATTATACCAAAAAAATAGATGAGAGCAAACTATCGGACACGAATCATGTACCGATAACAAAAAAGCCATTATAAAAAAGGCCA
>CALCML010000247.1 GCA_937967765.1 uncultured Carnobacterium sp. | reverse complement strand
GTCTTCTTTGTTCAGTTTTCAAAGGTCAATCGTTGTTTTGCAACAACTTCTATATCCTATCATAGGACATTTTTACTGTCAACAGATTTCATGTAACTTTTTCAAAGTTTTTTTGAAACTGTTTTATAAGCGAACGTTCGCTCAACAGTGATATTAATTTATCATAACTGATAACCAATTTCAACTGAAATGACTAAGAATTTTTTTGATATTTTATTCTTCTCTAAAAATTCAAAAAAGAGCCTAGGTTACATGAACCTAGACTCTCATATATATTCTATTGTACGACTCCAGTATCGATTGCTACACCATCTCTTTTAATGATGTATTTACCACTTGGGACTTGGTTGTTAAACGTAAAGTCGATTGTTACACTTGTATTCGCAG
This sequence comes from uncultured Carnobacterium sp., assembly GCA_937967765.1. GTDB lineage: Bacteria > Bacillota > Bacilli > Lactobacillales > Aerococcaceae > Granulicatella. The sequence continues at coordinate 14,236 of CALCML010000247.1, read as the reverse complement.
AAATCTTAAATGTACGATATGCAGTATTAATATTGTTGTTTGCATCTTGAATAAAAATTTCAACAGTATTTTGTTTTGCTTCTTGGGCGTTTGAACCTGAGTTAGCATTATTACCGTTTGTCTTCTTCGCTTCATAAGGAATCGTGAATTGACGAGAAACTACTCGTTCTCCTTTTCCTTTTGAGATGACAACTGTTAAAGTGTCACCTTTTTTAAGAGCTGTGCCTTCAGCAGGTGATTGCTTAATTACAGTATCTGCTGTTTCATTACTATTTTCTTCTGAAATTTGTAACTTCAAGCCATGCTCTTTCGCGTAGTCTTCAACACCTGAACGTGAATAACCTTTTAAGTTGATTAACGTTACTGGTTCTTTCCCTTTAGATACGGTTAAAACCATTTTTGTATCTTTAGCGACTACTTTTTCACCTTTAGCAACACTTTGTTCCATTACCTTACCAGACTCTACAGTATCTGAATAACTTTCTTTCTTCTCTACTGCAATTCCTAGTTTTTGCAAGGCTGCTTTGGCTTCATCGAAAGTCTTGCCGGTATAATCTCCGACTTCAACGGTGTCTTTACCAGCACTTACTTTTAATACGACTTTAGATTTTTCTTTTACAGAACTTCCTGCTTTAGGATTCGTTTCTACTACTTTTCCTTCTTCGACAGTGTCCGACTTCACTTTTTGCACATCTGACACTTCAAGGTTCGCATCCGCTAATTTTACTTTTGCGTCTGCTTCAGTAAGGTTCGTCACGTCAGGAACTTTTACATCTTTTGGAGAAGTTTGAATAAATGCATAGATGGTTCCTGCACTAATAATGATAAATAGTAGCAATAAGATCCATGGCCATTTCTTTTTCTTCTTCTTTTTAGGTTCCTCTTGAACAACTTTCTTTTCTTCGTCAAATTGAATTTCAGGAACTTCCTTACTTGTTGCTGGCACTTTACGAGGGATTGGTCCTGTCGTAATTGGTTGCAATACCTTTGTTTCCTGACTGAAAGCAGTCGGTTTAAACATTGGCTCGTGTAAACGTTCTGGATTTAAGCATGTTTGTAAATCTTCCAACATTTCATAGCAACTACTGTAACGATCAAGAGGTTCTTTCGCAGTCGCCTTCAACACCACATTTTCTAAACTTTGTGGAACGGTTGGTAACATCTGCGAAATTCGAGGAAGCGGCTCTTGGAAATGTTTCAACGCGATTGAAACTGCTGATTCTCCTTCAAAAGGAACTTCACCGACTAATAACTCATACAATACGATACCGAGTGCATAAATATCACTGCGGATTGTTGCCATTCCACCTCTTGCCTGTTCAGGAGATAAATAATGAACAGAACCAAGCAATGTATTCGTTTGTGTTAATGACGTTTCAGAAAGTGCAATCGCAATCCCAAAGTCCGTAATCTTCACATTACCTTCTCTATCGATTAAGATGTTTTGTGGTTTGATATCGCGGTGAATAATTCGATTTTGGTGAGCGAGTTCAATCGCTGAAACGATTTGTGTCATAATACGAACGGCTTCACGTGGTGGAAGAGGTCCTCTTTCGCGAATGTACTCTTTCAAATCCGTTCCTTCAACGTATTCCATTACAATGTAATTCGTTCCGTCTTCTTCTCCAACATCATAAACACTCACAATGTTTGGATGGACTAATTGTGTTGCTGATTGCGCTTCTCGTTGGAAACGTCTCATTGCAGCTTCATTTGTATGGAAGTCTAAGCGCAACACTTTTACTGCCACGGGTCTTTCTAGAATTAAATCTTGTGCTAAATATACAGTGGCCATTCCACCTGTCCCGATATGAGACTTGATTTTATAGCGACCACCAACTGTTTTTCCTGGTGCAATCATTCTTCTACCTCCTCCCTGGCAGTATATTTTGCAATCGCAACTGTAATGTTATCGCGACCTCCCGCTTCATTTGCAGCATCGACCGCTTTATTCGCTTGCGTTGTTACATCTGAATAATTCCCTAGAATTTCTTTAATATATTGATCTTCAACCATATTCGACAATCCATCTGAACAAAGGAAAATCGTGTCTCCATTTTTTAGACTCACTCTTACAAAATCAATCTGAACATTGAGTGTAATTCCTAAAGACTGCGTTACAATATTTCTTTGAGGGTGGCTTTTTGCCTCCTCTTCTGAAATCTCTCCAGATTTTAACAGCTCTTGTACGAGTGTATGATCTTCTGTCAATTGTTTAATTTGATAATTGCGATACAAATAAGCACGGCTATCACCGACGTTTGCAATTAACAATTCAGACCCGATAACTACAGCAACCACAATCGTTGTTCCCATTCCATCTAGCTCACGATATTGATTCGCTTTTTGGAAAATACGATCATTTTCGGCCTGAATATTTTTAACGAGCCATTGATAAGCGGCTTCTGTATCCGTAATACTTTCTTCTTCCCAACGTTTTCCCAAATGCGATAATGCCATAGCACTAGCTACATCCCCAGCATTATGCCCGCCGATTCCGTCACACACAACAATCATCGGCACGTTTTGAGTATTCAAAAAATATCCGGCAGCATCTTCATTTAAAGTACGTCTTTGTCCGACGTCACTTTTGATGGCTATCTCCATATTTTTCCTCCTGTTGCGAATTTATTTTCTTACCATTCTCGCGATGAAAAATCCATCTGTATGATATTCATGCGGTAAAATCGTAAGCATTGGACTTTCCTTTGTACAACCGAATTCTTCAATTGGTTGCAACTCAAATTCCGGATGTCCCTGTAAAAAGTTATGGACTACTTCTTCATTTTCACCCTTGTTAATTGTACAAGTTGAATAGATGAGTTTTCCACCTTTCTTTACCATTGTAGCAATTGCTGACAAAATTTCCAACTGTATTTTTGTTAATTTTGTTAAATCTTCACTATTTTTTGTGTATTTTATATCTGGTTTACGTCGCATCAAGCCTAAACCAGAGCATGGTGCATCTACAAATACTGCATCAAAACTTTCATTTTTAAAAAGCTCTCCTACTTTTCTAGCATCGAGTGCGTGAGTATGAATTCTGTCTTCTACTCCTAAACGTTTAGCGTTTTGATGGATTTTACGTAATTTATTTTCGTGTAAATCCAAGGCTTCTACAAGTCCACCCTCTTGGGCTAGTAAGTAACTTGCAAAATGAGTGGTTTTCCCTCCAGGCGCTGCACAAGTATCGAGCACTTTATCTCCTGGGTGTAACCCACCTACTTGAGCCACTAATGAAGAAGATTCGTCTTGAACCGTTACGATACCATCTTTGAATGCTTTCGACCCTAGTAAATCTCCTTCTTCAACAATCACTGCGCGAGGAGACAACTTGCTTTCTTGAACTGTCACACCTTCTTCTTGAAGAAGAGTTTTTGCTTCTTCAACCGACATCTCTGGATTTTGAATACGCGCACTTAAGTGAGGAGCAATATTTAAGCTTGGGAAAATTTCTCTAGCCTCTTCCCCGTATTGTTCAAATAATAAATCCACAATCCAGCGTGGCATACTAAATTCGACACTCAAACGTTCACGTTCATCTTTAATAGAAGAAACTCCATCAAATCCGGCACGTTGAACATTTCGGAGTACGCCGTTTACGAATTTTGCAATTCCTTGATGTCCACGTTTTTTCGCAATTTGAACGGCTTCAAAAATAGCTGCATGATCAGGCACTCGGTCTAAATACGCCATTTGGTATACAGTCATTCGTAGGAGACTTAGCACCCATAATTCCATTTTCTTTTGTTTCTCGATAAATGGTTTTAAATAGAAGTCTAATGTCAGTTTACGTTGAATGGTCCCGTAGAATAATTCCGTTAATAGTCCTCTATCTCTTGCATCCAATTTATGTTTTTGTAACACATTTTGAAATGCAACTGTCGAGTATGCTTGATTCTTTTCTACATTCGTTAATAATTCTACGCAAATGTCACGTACATTACTCATGGTTTAATCCCTCAAAAACCGCATCATTCTTCAACAATTCTGAAAATCCATTCATAAATGCCTTCGCATCCATTTGAGCTTTTCCTGCTGGTTGAAGACGTGTAATCTCAAGAACAGTTCCGCCACCACAAGCCACATATAGACGTCCGCCTTCTACAAATAAGCTGCCGGGTGCTTTAGTGGTTTGTTTATCCGTTAAAGCAACTCCCCACATCTTCACACGATTTCCATTTAAAATCGTAAATGAAGTTGGCCATGGACGTAAGCCACGTACGAAACAATCCACTTCAGTCGCTGTTTTATTCCAGTCAATTTGCTCTTGTTCTCTTGAAATATTTGGAGAGAACGATACAAGCGCTTCGTCTTGCTCTACTTCAGTAATCGTTCCAGCAAATAACGCTGGTAATGTTTCGATTAGTAAATCCGCTCCAACGACGCTTAGTTTTTCAAACATACTAGCCACATCGTCTTCGCCAGTAATTGGAATGGCGCGTTGTGAAATAATCGCACCCGCATCCATCTTCGCAACCATTCGCATAATCGTTACGCCAGTTTCTTTGTCCCCATTCATAATTGCATAATGGATTGGAGCCCCACCACGATATTTTGGTAAGAGTGACGCATGAACGTTCACCGCACCAAAACGTGGGAAGTTTAAAAACTTCGTTGGCAAGAATTGACCATAAGCTGCCGTTACAATTAAATCTGCATCTAGTTGCATTAACTCTTCCAATTCCTGCGACCCGCTTAATTTTTCAGGTTGGTAAACAGGAATATCATGTTCCAATGCCACCACCTTTACAGGAGTTGGTGTAATCACCTTCTTACGTCCAACTGCACGGTCAGGTTGTGTGACAACAGCAATGACTTCAACTGTTTCATCTTCAATTAATCGTTTCAAAACACCTGTTGAAAACTCAGGCGTTCCCATAAAAATAACTTTCTTCATTTTTCACCTCTATAAGAAATGTTGTGGTTCCATATCAATCGTCATGAGTAATTTCTTCGAACCGACTTCTTGTGTTTCCATCATCAATTGTTCTAAGAACTCTTGCAGTTGCGGTTCGTTTTTATATTTCACAATAATTTGGAAATAATAACGATTGTTCATTCGCGCAATCGATTTAGCAGTTGGGCCTAACACCACTGCATTTGGCGACACATTCGCCTTCAACGCCTTATGCACTTCGATGGCTTTCTTCAACGCCACTCCTTCTTCTTCACTCGAGAATGTAATCATCGTTGTAAAGAAGTACGGTGGATAGTTAGCCATATGACGCATCCGCATCTCCGTTTCAAAGAATCGTTCATATTGATGACCTTGCGCTAATTGAATCGCGTAGTGAGTGGGGTTATAGGTCTGGATAAACACTTCACCCGGCTTGTCCCCACGACCGGCACGTCCTGAAACTTGAGTGAGCAGTTGGAATGTTTTTTCCGAACTTCTAAAATCAGGAATGTTCAGCGCCGTATCCGCATTAATCACTCCAACAAGTGTTACGTTTGGATAATCTAGACCTTTCGCAATCATCTGCGTTCCAATTAAAATATCGGCTTCTTGATTCTCGAACTGCTTCAGAATCGCTTCATGTTGCCCTTTTCGTCTTGTCGTATCCACATCCATTCGCACAATGCGAGCATCCGGGAACACTTCTTGCAATTCTTCTTGCACCTTCTGAGTTCCTGTTCCAAAATAACGAATTTGTCGACTATGACATTTCGGACAGAAATTAGGGATATGTTCTTCATGACCACAATAGTGACATTTCATACTTCTTGTATCCATATGAAGCGTTAATGAAATATCACAATTTGGACATTCCAATACCGTTCCACAATCACGACAAAGGACAAAAGAAGAATATCCGCGTCGGTTTAAAAGCAAGACACTTTGCTCTCCTCGTTCTAATCGTTTTTCGACCGCATCTAGTAACGTCTTCGAAAACGATCCTTTTTGATGAACGAATTCCGTTCTCATATCAATCAAATGAACTTCTGGCAACAGCTGCGCCTGTGCACGCTTCGTTAAACGTAAGAGAGTATACACTCCCTTTTGTGCACGCGCACGAGACTCAAGACTTGGAGTCGCACTTCCTAACACTACTGGGCAGTGATGATACTCCCCACGCCAAATCGCTACATCACGAGCATGGTATCTTGGAGATTCATCTTGTTTATACGTTGCTTCGTGTTCTTCGTCTAAAATAATAATTCCGATGTTTTCTAATGGAGCAAAGACCGAAGAACGAGCACCGACCACAATGTCTGCTTCTTTATTCTTAATTTTACGCCATTCATCGTATTTTTCGCCGACACTAAGTCCGCTATGAAGTACCGCTACTCGGTCTCCAAAGCGTGATTTGAATCGGTCGACCATTTGAGGAGTCAGTGCGATTTCTGGAACGAGCATCATCGCACTCTTTCCTTTTTCAATCACTTCTCCAATCCATTGTAAATACACTTCTGTTTTCCCAGAACCTGTAACACCTTCTAACAAGTACACTTTTGAGGTGTCTGTATCGATAGATTCGGCTTTCACTCGGTCAAACGCCACTTGTTGTTCAGGATTTAACTGGAATGGCGCACTCTTTTTAAAGACTCTTCCTTTATAAGGATCGCGGTTCACTTCTTTTTGAACAATCGTAATCCAATTGCGTTCTACTGCGAATTTTAAATCGGCCGTTGTAAAATCAGTATCTTCTAAGAAACGTCTCTTTTCAATTTCCATCACTTCCATTGAAGCAAGCGTCTTTAAGAGTGCAACTTTCTTCTTGGCACGCGCAGAGATTGTTGGAATAAACTCCTCATACTCTTGCATTACATAATTCAATCGAATCCAGTCTTCTGTTTTTACCTTCGCACGGTCTTTGACAACCGTCTCGATAACTACAGCCCCTTCTTTCTTCAACTTCATTAGTCGCTTTAAGTATTCCTGAGGCAAGTCATCCGTGTATTGCAATGTATTTTCGTAATGGAAAATTTCTCGAAACACATCTTCATGGTCTTTAGGACTCACTAATACAAATCGTTTTTCATAATTGGATTTTAACATTGCTGGGAGCATCGTTTGATAACATTGAATAAGGAAGGCATGAACCTTCTTCGATAAATACGCTCCAAGCTCTATCATCTCTGGTGATAAGACGGGATCTAAATCCATTAAATGCAAAATATCTTTTACTTCTCCGTCAAAATCTACTTCGTCACTAAGTGCTAGTACGAATCCAGAAATACTTCGTCCGCCAAACGGAACTGCAACACGCATCCCGACTTCAATACTCTCTTGTAAATTTTCAGGAACATGATAATCGAACGGTCGATTCACTTGAATGACTGGAACGTCTACGATTACTTTTGCATACATCTTCTCACCTCCAAAATAGTTTTACTACTCATTATACCATAATGCACTTTAATTTGTTGTCGCTTGCTCTACACTTCGAAACTACGAAAACAAAAAAGCCAAGGGAGTTTCCCTTGACTATAAATGTGATTATACGTGTTCAGGTTTGCTGTCTTCACGAATTGTTAAGTCACCAGCAACAACTTCTTCCAACGCACGACCTACGTTTTTATGTGATTCGTAGTGTTCTAACATTGGTGGTTCATGGTGGTGTAACTCATGTGCACGTTTGCTTGATAAAATAACTAATGAATATTTTGAATCGATTTTTTTCAATAATTTATCGATTGATGGATATAACATCATAATGGTCTTCCCTCTTTCTACTCTTCTTCTAAAATTTCTTCTAATTCGTCTTCGAACTCTTCAATGCTTTCCAAGTTTCTTTGGATGCGTAAATGTTCTGTTTGAATAATTGCTTCGATTTGTTGAACCGCATTTTCTACTTTGTCATTGACAACAGAGTAATCATAATACTTCATCAAACAAAGTTCTTCTCTTGCAACCTTCATACGGTTTTTAATCACTTCGTCTGAATCTGTTCCACGGTTTACGATGCGAGATTCTAGTTCATGCAAATCAGGTGGTGTTAAGAAAATAAACACACCTTCCGGCATAGCTTCACGTACTTGAAGCGCCCCTTGAACTTCAATTTCTAAGAATACATCTTTTCCTTTGTCTAATGTTTCTTGCACATAATCTAAAGGCGTTCCATAGTAATTCCCTACGTACTCTGCGTATTCTAATAATTTTTTATTCGCAATCATCTCTTCAAATTCTTCTCTTGATTTGAAGAAATAATCTTTTCCATCCACTTCACCTGGTCTTGGCTTACGAGTCGTTGCGGATACTGAGTACACGAATTCTTGATTGTCTTTTGCAAAAATTGCTGCGCGTACTGTTCCTTTTCCGACACCTGAAGGTCCAGATAAAACGATTAATAAACCTTTTCTTGCCATAATCGTTTGAAAACTCCAATCTCTTTACATCTTTCTACTATAGTATCACAAACACTATAATTGCACCAACCAAAAATAATAGAAAATCAATAAAAAATCGATCTCCATAAGTTTTCTTTGGATTTTCTAACATTTCAGTAAACTGCTTCACACATTTTATGATCAAAACAAAAAGGCTGGAAAATTCCAGCCCTAGCTTTATGCAATTCGAATGTTTTTCCATCGACCACTTCTAAATCGAAGGAGAATGATCATATCCCTGATAAATTGGTCGATAAAGACCGCATACCACGCACCAGCAAGTCCCCATCCAAAGAAGTTTACGAATACATATCCTAAACTTAATCGAATGACGCATGATCCAATGAAAATCGCAATGAGTGGCCATACTGTATCTCCTGCCCCACGCAAGGCTCCAGAAGTAATTAGTTGATGGCTTTGGAATGGTTGAACGAACGCAACAATCGATAATGCAATAATGGTATTCTGAATAATTTCTACGTTATCCGTATACATTCCTGCTAATAGCGTTGCTCCAAAATAAATCGAAGCAGACATCATAATCGCTAAAGTTAACCCGATGCGCTGACACATTTTGGTGTATCGCTCTGCCAACTTCTCATCTTTAGCCCCAAGCGATTGCCCCATCAGTGACGAAGCTGTAATCCCAAATGCTTGAGCTGGAGAATATGATAACGAAAGTACATTCAAAGCAATTTGGTGAGCCGCATAGACGTTATTTCCTAGCCCTGAAACAATCTTCAAGAACATGATAACACCAAAACGAAGTGCCATTTGTTCCAATGCTGTTGGAATACCAATACGCACTAAATCGCGCATCACTTCTACTCTGAATTCAAATTTTTCCTTGAAATCCAGTTTCAAAATACTCTTACCAGATAAAATATAACGTACATTTAACACCATCGCGATTAAATTTGATACAGCTGTTGAAATCGCAGCTCCTGTAACTCCTAACGCTGGGAAACCAAACATACCATAGATTAAAATGGCATTTCCTAAAACATTGCAGCTATTCGCAATAATATTATTCTTCATCGGAATTTTCGTTTCGCCAATTCCTCGAAGCGCTGCTGTTACAGTAAAGGATAGTGATTGGAAGATAAATCCGATTGTGACAATTCTAAAGTAATCCACACCGACATTAATAACCGTCGCGTCTCCTCCCAGTAAAGATAAGATTTCTGGGGCGAAAATCAGCATCAATATTGCTGTTGGCGTCACACAGAAAACCATCGCAAGAATCATTACATGCTTAAGGATGCTTCCCATACGATTGTATTTTTTTGCTCCAAAATATCGGGCAATAATCGCAGTTCCGCCGACATTTAATGCCTGAATCAAACTTAGTCCTAGAAACATTGGTTGGTTTGTCATCCCAACTGCAGAAACAGCTGCAGCAGTATCCCCTGGGATTTTACCCACCATCATCATATCAACCATTCCAAAGAGTGCACCAAGAAGTACTTCCACAAATACCGGCCATACAATCACAAATATATTTTTTCGAAGTTCTTTATTCGTAAGTTGTTGCTCAACTTCCACGCAACCAATCCTCTCACTTTAAAATGTAGTTACTATTTTACACCTGTTTCTCTTACAAAACAAATAAGCGACAAAAAATTTTGTCGCTTATTGTCTATCGTTTCCCATCCCATTCGGCATAAAATTGCTCTAAGTACAGTTCTAAAAATTCATGTCGCCCTTTTGCCAATTCATTACCATATTTGGTATTCATCAAATCTTTTAACTTCAGTAATTTTTCATAGAAGTGCATGATAGCTGTCGCTTCGCCGTTTCGGTATTCTTCAGGCGTCATATTTTCACGCGGCTTCATGTCCGGATTGTGGATTGGTCTTCCTGTACTTCCAGAGTAACACATCACACGGGCAACCCCGATTGCACCAATCGCATCTAATCGGTCAGCATCTTGCACCACTTTTCCTTCAAGCGAAAGTTCATGTTGCTCCTTGTGATTCTTAAACGACATTCTCGTAATAATCGACACAATAGCTTCAACCTGTTCAGGAGTCACTTCGATTGAAGTTAGAAATTCTTTTAATTCCTTTAAAGCAACTGCGGGATCTTTAACAATTTTGTCGTCGATAACATCATGTAGTAACGCTGCGGCTTCACAAATAAATAAGTCTGCTCCTTCTGCTTTAGCAATCGTCTTTGTCGTATTTACCACGCGTTCAATATGCGACCAATCGTGCCCTGTTGTATCTGCGCTGAGCACTCTTTTCTCATATTGTTCCATTCGTTTTAATTGTTCTTGTTGCTTCATGCTTCCTCTTCCTCTGGATATTTGAGTCCCCATTCACGGCGTAAGTCGGTCATGATTTTCATCACATCGACCGTATATTCAAGATGCATGTTGTCCACTCCTGTATTAATGGTTGACTCCATATCTAGCACTTCATAAGCTAAGGCATCTAATCCCAATTCATCTTCAAAAGTTTCAACATGTCCATCTTCTGTATAAGTAATCGTTGCTTTATGCGCGCGTGGGTAATCAACAATCTCGATATACCCTTTGTCGTATGCAATCACTCCGCGTTTTGGCTGTTTCGCATGAAGCGTCATCGTCACAGTCGCCATTTCTCCTGCATCATTCGTCAACACGATACCAGCTTGCTCATCCACACCCGTTGGCGCTAGTTTTACTTGCGAAACCATCGAACTTGGCGCCTCACTCATGAAATAACGAATGCAAGACAAGGCATATACGCCAATATCAAGCAATGCTCCACCGGCAAGATTGCGATTGAAGAAACGGTTTGTCATATCATAATCTTTATAGCTACCAAAGTTCATTTGAATCATCCGAAGCTCACCCAAGTTTTCAGCAGCTTTACTTAATTGTTTATAGACCGGCATATGGTAAAGCGTCATTGCCTCAGCCAAAACAACATTATTTTCTTTAGCGAGTTGAAGTGCTTCTTCCAATTCTTCACTGTTTAGTGTGATGGCCTTTTCGCACAATACATGTTTCCTAGCAGCTAAGGCTTTTCTAAGATAGTGAATATGCGTGTTATGCGGAGTTGAAATATAAATGATATCTACTTTGGGATCTGTAAACACATCATCAATTTCATCGTATACTTTATCAATGCCATATTTTTCTGCAAATTTTACAGCATTCGCATAGGTGCGATTGGCCACACCATAGAGTTTTCCATTTAAAGATTCCATTGCTACTGCTAATTCATTGGCAATCACACCTGTTCCGATAGTGACCCAATTCTTTGTTACTTTTTGTTGCATACGCTCTACCTCCAAAATTCGTTACTTCCATGATACCTGCGGCGTAACCAAAACACAACCCAAGCGTACAAAAAAGCTAGACCGAAGCCTAGCTTAATGCGATACGATAAATTGTTTAATGAGTTGCACTAATTGTTTTTGTTGTTCTTCGGCACTCATTGTAGCTGTACCATCGCCGTTTTGCTGACCATATAGTCCAAAACCACTATGATTTCCACCTTCAATCGTTTTATAGAGTGTAGACTCTGGTAAACGAGACTTCGCATCTTCATATTTTTCTTGTTTCAAGATTTTGTCATTCGAAGCCGTAATGGATAATACAGGAATTTGAGTGTCGCTAATATCCGTACTTTGATCTGGATAACTTGCCAGTAAAATTAACCCTGCTACTTGACCCATCTCGTTCAGTTTTTTCGCTTCCATCGTTGAAACGACACCACCTAGAGAATGCCCTCCAACAAATACTTTATCCAAGTGCTCTTCTTTTACAATCGTTGACATCGTCCCATTATCTAACACTGGTAAATTCAACTGAGAGGAAATAATGTATACTTCAATCCCTTCCTTAGCGAGTCCATCTGCAAGTTTTGCATAAGCTTGCGGTTCGACTAAAGCTCCCGTATAAAATAAAAGGGTTCCTTTCTTTTCTCCAGTCACCTCAAAATGAGTCCAGTTATTTTTCTGTTCAAACGCTGCAACATTCCACGTTTCTTGTGCCTCGGGAGTCGCTCTGTACGTGAAAATTTGAATCAAACCTAGTGCTAATAAAATAAATGCAAACAGGACTCCAAAAACTCCGTACATAATTTTTCTTTGTTTTGTCATCTGTTATCTCTTCTCTCTAAAAACATTATTACTATAAGGATACTACAACTGTATGTATAAACACAATACACCTAATACAAGTGATACCGTATACGGTATCACTTAACTTTTAAAACTGAAATTTTCATGAGCAAGTTATTTGTCGTTTTAATATTAAAGTGTATACTAGATTCATACAACAAGAAAGAAGGAATGAATATGTATCCACTATATAATAGCCAAATTCAACTAAACGAGGTGGCGTTAAATGTAAATCATCTATTGCAAGAAACTGAATTTTATACAAAAGGGCTCGGACTACAAATCTTAACTCAGTCTGACAAAGAAGTATTGCTAGGTGTTGGAAAAAATCCAATCGTTCGCCTGATTCAAACCAATATCGATAAGAGCGTTAAAGAAAGTTATGGTTTATACCACTTAGCTATCCACCTTCCAACTAGAGAAGCTCTCGGAGACTTCCTACGACATGCCGTTCATACTTCCCTTCCGCTTGTGGGCGCCGCGGACCACGGTTATAGTGAAGCGATTTATCTTGAAGACTTCGAGGGAAATGGAATCGAAGTATACCACGATAAACAAGTAAACGTCTGGGATATTCGTGAAGACGGTCGTATTATTGGCGTGACTGAGGAAATGGCTGGCCAAGAAATCTATGAACTCGGTCATGACAAAGTTCCTTATCAAATGCCCGAAGGAACACGCATGGGACACGTCCATCTATCTGCCAAAAATTCAAAAGAGTCAATGGAATACTTAACGACTCTTCTTCCAGTAGCCGATAAATTCTCAGTTCCTTCAGGAAGCTGGATTGCATCTGGTGATTATCACCATCATCTTGCGGTCAATCAATGGGGTGGCCCTCATCTAGATGTTCGCGCTAAAAATATTCCTGGCCTTGCCTACTATACGGTCGAAACAAATAACGATTCTGTCTTTAAAGACATTCTTCAAAAAGCAACGGTGCTTGCTACTACTATTGAAAAACGTAGCGAAAAAGAAGTTGATATTACCGACAATAATGGAATTACAGTCCGCGTTACATTAAATCAATAAAGATACACAAAAAAGGTGGATGCAATGCATCCACCTTTTTAATATTCAGATTAATTTTCTGATTCAGCTTGTTTTTTACGTTTATTGGCTTTTTCACGTTCGCCTTTATTTAGAATTTGTTTTCTTAAACGAATTGTTTCTGGAGTAATTTCGCAGTATTCATCGTCTGATAAGAATTCTAATGACTCTTCAAGAGATAGTTTCTTAGGAGTCTTGATCACTGAAGTTTGGTCTTTCGTTGCTGAACGGATATTTGTTTGTTGTTTTGCTTTCGTAATGTTAACCGCTAAGTCATTTTCACGAGAGTGTTCCCCAACGATCATACCTTCGTAAATTTCAGTACCTGGTTCAGTGAAAATCACACCACGTTCTTCAACACCCATGATTCCGTATGTTGTTGCTTTACCTGTATCTGTTGAAACAAGTGCCCCATTACGACGTCCGCCGATGCTTGTTGGAATGTATGGTAAGTATTGATCGAATGTGTGGTTCATGATTCCGTAACCACGTGTCATTGATAAGAATTCAGTTGTATATCCTAATAATCCACGAGCTGGAACTAAGAAGACAATACGAACTTGTCCGTTATCATTATGTTGCATATCTTGCATTTCACCTTTACGGTTACTTAATGATTCGATAATTGAACCCATGTATTCTTCAGGAGTATCGATTTGTACACGTTCAAATGGTTCACATTTCACGCCATCGATTTCTTTGATGATTACTTCTGGACGAGATACTTGTAATTCGTATC
>CALCML010000246.1 GCA_937967765.1 uncultured Carnobacterium sp. | reverse complement strand
AGAAGTTTCTCATACTACTTATGGTTCTATCCGATTCATCTAATCGCGCCGACGTTTTTACGTGAGATTGATGAGCAATGGTTATCTGTAGGAATTCAATTTGCATTGATTTTCGTGATGGCGGAAATCACGTATCAACTCTTTGAGCGAGACCGCTTCGTTCTTCCGATTGGACAAGCGCATAGTCCGTATAATTTAACGGCTTATGGAAAATCGAATCTTCCAAAAGGCATGAAGCAATTTGGACTCGTATTCTCACTCATGTATGTAATCTGTATTGGGCTTGCAGGTCTTGGATTTGCACAAGAGAAGGATCAAAACTCAGCCGTGCAAGAGGTTGAAGAGAAGATTCGTCAAAATCAAGCGCTCTTACAAGAGACGACGGCCGAACCAACAACAGAAGGCACGACGACGATTAGTAATGAAGCAAAAGCCAATACGGAACAGCAAGTGAAGCAAACGCCGATTACCTTTGTCGGAGACTCAGTGTTATTAGCGTCTGCGAACAAACTTCGCGAAGTCTTCCCGAACGCCTATGTGGACGGAGAAGTAGGACGCCAGTTGTATTACAGTACGCCAATCGTTCAGAAGCTTGCGCAACAAGGTCGACTTTCTCAAACCGTGGTATTCGTACTCGGTTCAAACGGTGCTTTCTCTGCAGCGCAAATCGATTCTCTGATTCAAGCAACGGGGAACCGTGAAATCTTCTTAGTGACAGCTGGTTATGAAATTAAGTGGTCTAAAGAAGTAAATGAGCAGTTAAAAGCAGCTGCCGAACGCTATCCAAATGTTCATTTAATCGACTGGGGAACTTACGCCAAAGGGCATACAAAAGAATGGCTCTTTGAAGATGAAATTCATCCAAACGATACAGGAGCAGCGGAATTAGCGAACCTTATCTTACAAGAAATGCTGAAATTAAAATTACAATAATCGTTGAGACGACTCGATTTTGAGTCGTCTTTTTTATTTTCTAAAAAATATTTTTGAAAACGCTATTGACATTCGAGTGTACTAAGCGCATAATACAGTTGAAGATAAGTGTATTAACCGGTTAATACACTGGAAAGAAATCAAAGAAAGGAGTTACTAATGATCGTATTTGATAAAAGAAGTCCGGTCTACGAGCAAATTATCGCCTATTTCAAAGCGGAAATTGCCTCCCACAGAATGGAAGCAGGCCAAGAGATGCCGAGTCGGCGTGAATTTGCGCAAACCATGCAAGTGAATCCCAATACGGTCCAACGTGCCTTTCATGAATTGGAGGTCATGGGGTTGATTACGACTGGAAATAATGTCATGAGTCGTGTGACAGAAGATGTAGAACGGATTGAGCAATTAAAAGAAGAAATGTTAGATGAGGCGATCGCAAGTTTTGCGACAGCGATTAAGCCTCTCAACTTAACTGCAGAAGATGTTATCGAACATCTGAAAAAACAATTGTAGGAAGGAGCGGTACTATGTTAACTGTTCAAAACTTAAGTAAGAGATTTGGAAAGAAACAAGTGTTGAATGGCATCTCATTTAACGCGAAAAAAGGAGAAGTGACGGCTCTGATTGGTGTCAACGGAATTGGGAAAACAACGATTATGAACTGCATTGCAGGACTACTGCCATTTGATAAAGGGAAAGTCGTTATCGATGATATGCCTGCCCGTAAAGTATTTGCGGAAAAGGTGAGCTACATTACAGATAGTTCGATTATTTCTCCAGACCAAACAGTGGACGAGGCAATTGATTTTATGCGCACGTTCTATCCAAACTGGAATCGTCAAAAGGAAAGACATTTATTAGATTTCTTCCGTTTGAATTTAAAAGATGAAGTACGATCACTCTCGAAAGGGAATGTTGCTAAACTGAACTTGCTTCTCGGGATGGGGCTGGATACAGATTACATCTTGATGGACGAACCATTTTCAGGAATCGACGTGTTTACCCGTGAAGAAATCGCGCGTGTGTTTACAAGCGACCTACTCGATGGACGTGGCGTATTGATTACAACGCATGAAATTAATGATATTGAGTATATCGTCGATAAAGCAGTGCTCTTAAACGATGGACGCGTAGTGAAGGAATTCTATCCAGAAGAAGTCCGCGAAGAAGAGGGCAAATCAATTGTCGATGTGATGAGGGAGGTATACTTACCATGAAGAAAGTCATCAACTTAACGATTTATAATATCGG
>CALCML010000245.1 GCA_937967765.1 uncultured Carnobacterium sp. | reverse complement strand
TTTTATAGCCTACTTGGAAGTAAAGGGACAGCGACTACCATCGCTTGGAGTCTAAAGTCTGAATATAATCCACTACTGATGGCATCAAAACTCTTTATCGGTAGTTTCGACTTCCATGAAATGCAAAAAGGATATCCGAATATTTTTGTTGGCAGCCTGGCCTTCTTTAGTTTCCTTTGCTACTTCAAAGAGAAAAAAATCTCTCTGACACAACGTCTCTACGCGCTATTCATTACGGTTATCATCCTCATCAGTTTTAACATTGAGATGTTTGATAAACTGTGGCATGCCGGACAACTACCAAATTGGTATTCCTATCGCTTCTCATTCCTCTTTAGCTTCTGGATGGTCTTTCTAGGCTACCAATGGGCACTGAAGAAAACAGCGGTTGGCATTCGCGAGACATTTGTGTATTTCTTTCTTGTATTAGCGGCAAGCATTGGTTTTATCCTCTTCCCTCAAGACTACCTACAAGGCTGGCAAATCGCGCTTGGCTTCGGGCTCTCAATGGGAATCTTGTATGGTCTCATTTTAATCAGACGCGGCAAAAGAACACATCAAAAATTCCTAATTTCATTTGTAGTGATCGAACTGCTCTTAAACAGCATCATCACCTTATCCAGACTTGGGTATGTCATGAATGCTGAATTCACGGCTTATCAATCGTCATTAGCAAACTGGTCTACCGTATTACGCCCTGCAGAAAATGAATTTTATCGCAGTGAGAAAACGATGCTTCGTTCGAAAAATGATAGTCTGCAAGTTCCAACGTACGGCGTTTCCCATTTTTCATCAACGTTTGAAAAGGAAACAGAAAAGTTCTTTGATGCAATCGGTG
Source organism: uncultured Carnobacterium sp. (assembly GCA_937967765.1). Classification (GTDB taxonomy): domain Bacteria; phylum Bacillota; class Bacilli; order Lactobacillales; family Aerococcaceae; genus Granulicatella. The sequence continues at coordinate 942 of CALCML010000245.1, read as the reverse complement.
TTCGCCAAGGAACCGCCTATGTCAACTACAGCAATGGCACGCTATTAACGGATGCATTACTGGGGATTAAGAATACGTTTATTGAAACCACAGGCGCTACTTACAACGAGCGCTGGGAACGAAAAGACTTGGAAGATTTACCAACAATCGAAACCTTTAACGAAGGACACGTTGTCACAAATCCAAACGCGCTCTCGATTGCTTATCCGATGAAAGCTATCCTGAAATCGATGAAGGTACCAACAAACCATCCGATTACGATGCAAAACCAATTAGCGAATGCACTTAGCGGAACAACGAGTCCCAAAAATATTTTCACAAGAGTTTCTTACGAGACGACTTTCGAAAATATCATTGGATCCCCTGTCGTGTATCAACGAATTCAACTTAAGGACAACACTCAAGTTGGAACAATTACACTGACCTTTACTCCTGAAACCAACGATCCGATTTACTTAGAAATGGCGGGAACGATGGGAGAAGAAGATATGGAAATGACGCTCAACGGCGAACCGTATGCCTTTTATCCGGTTCAATCAAAACCCGTGCTTCTCAGCGTCGCCAAGAATCAAAAAGGCCAGTCGCAAACACTTCAGATAATCGTGAAGTCAGATGGCTTTGAGTTTTCTAAACTTAGTCTCTACTCGTTAAACACTACTCTCTTAAACGAACGCTTAAGACAAACGAAAGCACAAGAGTTAAAACTGGAAACTTTCTCTGCTACTCATTTTTCAGGAACAATGGACGTCTTGGAAGATTCGACCGTTCTTACAACAATTCCATATTCAACAGGTTGGAAAGTATGGGTAGACGGCCAAGAACTAGAAACATACAAGATTTTGGATAGCCTTCTTGGATTTACAATTTCCAAAGGAACTCACCGAATCGAATATCGTTATACGACTCCATTCTTACTGGAAGGAAGTCTTGTGAGTCTTGCTT
>CALCML010000244.1 GCA_937967765.1 uncultured Carnobacterium sp. | reverse complement strand
GGAGGAACCCTATGCCATTTACAACTTTACAAGTATTCAGTAGCTATTCATTACTTAAGAGTACGATTCGTTTAAATGAATATGTAGAAACTGGAAAATTATTAGGTTATAAGCAACTTGCCTTAACGGATGATGGTGTTTTGCACGGCGCAGTGGAATTTTATGAGCGCTGTATTCAAAATGGAATTCAACCGATTCTAGGTTGTACATTCGAGGTTGCATGGAAGAGTGATGCGTCTAGAAAAGAAATGCTCGTTGTCTATGCAAAAGGCGCGAAGGGGTACGAATCCCTCCTGAAACTTTCAACCCTTTATCAACAAGGGCTTACTTGGACATCTGAAATGACGGAGTGGATTGCAGCTCATAATGAGGATGTGAAAATTGTTCTTCCGCCAATGGACAGCGAGTGGGTTGCATCTCATTCTAAGGGCAGACTTGAAGCAGTACTTGGTGCGATGAAGGAAGAATTTTCTGGCGTTGAGATTGCTGTAGGGATTACTCGTGAAATGGTTGAACGCGGTGAGTTCGACACGATGCGTGAAGGGATTGAAGCTGCTGGAGTAGTACCAGTTGCCTTTAGTGCCGCTCGTTATTTAAATACAACTGATTATTTCCCATGGAAAGTGTTACAAGCGATTCGACTAGGGGAAACTCTTTCGTTTACACAAGAAGATGCAACAGGAAGCGAATCGTTACCGGAAGCGACTTCGATGACGAAGGTGTTCCAAACAGCAGTTGGTGGAGTCCTTCTTTCTAACTTAGAACAATTTACAAAAGACTTAGTGGTAGAAATTCCTCTAAGAGATACCATGCTTCCTAAATTTCCAGTACCAGGTGAGAAAACAAGTGCAGAGTTCCTTTATGAATTATGCGAAGCTGCGATGCTGGAGATGGGAGTAACGACACCTATTTATGTGAATCGACTCAAAGAAGAGTTGGCCGTTATTCATGAAATGGGATTTGATGATTACTTCCTTATCGTTTGGGATATTATGCGTCATGCTCGCGAGAAAGGTATTCAAACTGGAGCTGGTCGTGGTTCTGCGGCAGGTTCTCTTGTTGCGTATCTCTTGCATATTACAGGAGTGGATCCGATTCGTTATCACTTGCTATTTGAGCGTTTCTTAAACCGTGAACGTTATACGATGCCCGATATCGACTTGGATTTTCCAGATGATAAGCGTGAAGATATTTTGGCCTATATTGTTTCGAAATATGGCAATCAAAATGTAGCGCAAATTGTAACGTTTGGTACGCTTGGGGCGAAGCAAGTGATTCGTGATGTATGTAAAGTTTTTGGCGAAAACATCATTACGGTTCAGAGGTTTTCAAACAATATCGCTCAAGGGAAAGTAACGCTCGAGCAGACTTATAAAGAAAATAAGGCGTTTAGGGAACATGTCGAAAGCAGTGGTCGTAATCGTAAACTCTATCAAGTGGCGAGAGCGCTTGAAGGACTTCCACGCCATTCATCTGTCCATGCGGCCGGAGTCGTGTTATCTCAAGACGAGTTAACAAAGACCGTTCCGTTAATGAAACGTGACAAAGGATATTCGGCGTCACTTCAGGAAGCCGATTGGATGCTTACTCAATATGCGATGCAGGCTGTTGAAAAAGTCGGGCTTCTTAAAATGGACTTGCTTGGGTTAAGCAATCTGACATTGCTTCATAAGGCGATTCAACAAACGCAAAAGATTACGAAGAAGGCATTGGATATTACGAAGATTCCTTTAGACGATGCGCGTACGTTTGAACTTTTCCAAAAGGCACAAACAAACGGGATTTTCCAATTCGAGTCAGACGGGATTCGTCGTGTGTTGAAAGACATGAAACCAACGGAGTTCGAAGACTTAGTCGCAGTTCTAGCACTTTATCGTCCAGGCCCAATGGAGCAAATTCCACACTTTATTAATCGTAAAAAAGGAACGGA
>CALCML010000243.1 GCA_937967765.1 uncultured Carnobacterium sp. | reverse complement strand
AACGATTAGTGGAGCAAAAGATGAGGATCCAGGATCGCTGCGGGTGCTGACGGTGTATGTCGAGCAAGCGACCGTTTTAACGTACTTTAAGAAGTTCTTGAAGCATCACGAAATGGTTCCGGCTGAAGAAGTTTTTGGAGATTATACGCCAGAAGAATTCGATGCCTTACAAGAATTTAGTATGCGCAATGCACGTTCAAAAGCGGTTCGAGTTGCTTTTGAAGCGGCAGGGAAAACGGTTGAGCGACATGCCAATGGGATCTTCGTCACACGTGTGGATAAAAGCTCTAATTTCAGAGATAAGTTACAAGTCGGGGATATTATCGAAACGATTGATGGTAAGAGCCTAGGGCATACAGATGAGAGCTTTGAAGAATTAAGAGACTATTTATCAGGCCTTGAACCAGGACATACGCTAGTCCTTCAGGTGAAACGTGACGATGCAACACAAACCATCAGCGCGCAGTTGAAAATGGATAGCCGTACTGGTGGTATCCGCCTAGGATTTGCTGGGGAAGTGGATGAAGATGTCACTTCTGACCCATCCGTTGAATTCGACCCTCATGGTGTGAGTGGCCCTTCAGGCGGATTGATGTTCACACTTGAAATTTATAACCAAATTACGAATAGTCATTTGAAAAATGGACATAACATTGCCGGAACAGGGACGATTGAATTAGATGGAACAGTTGGACGTATCGGTGGGATTGATAAGAAATTGGTAGCTGCGATTGAAGCGGGTGCGACGGTTTTCTTAGCCCCAGATGATGAAATCACGGACGAAATGCGTGCTCGTTATCCAGATATTAAATCGAACTACGAAGAAGTCAAAGAAGCGGCTGAAAAGTTAGGAACAGATATTAAAATCTATCCTGTGAAGACATTGCAAGACGCGATTGAAATTCTTGAAAATCTATAACCAATGAGTCATTTTTCTCATATCTTTAATTGGAGAAATCTTTTTAAGGAGTGAGAGAAATGGCTTTTTTTGATGAGTGGAAAGAAAAATGGGAGTCGTGGAGTTTGACGGTCAAAGGTGCTGTCATTGGTGGAGTGCTTCTTTTGTTAGTGGGGGTCGGAGGTTTATTTTCTAAAAAAGAAGAGGCTGTGGAAGACGTAACAGTGGTAGAGACGACAGTGCTGGCAGAAAAGACAGAAGTCAGCACGACGCAGGAAACGGTCATTTTCGTGGATATTAAAGGAGCGGTGAAAAATCCGGGAGTCTATCAAATGAAGTCTGGAGACCGTGTAAAAGACGCGCTCGATGCCGCAGGAGGATTGACGGACGAGGCGGATAGCCAGAAAGTGAACTTAGCGCAAAGAGTCGAAGATCAAATGGTGATTGTTGTGCCAAAAGTTGGAGAAGAAGCTACGGAAATTCCAGCAGGAGTAACAAGTAAAGAGGCAGCAAAAGACGGAAAAGTGAATATTAATACGGCAACGGTAGAAGAGCTGAAGACATTGAAGGGAGTCGGCGAGAAGAAGGCGGAGGCGATTATCGAATATCGCAAGAAGAACGGTTCTTTCAAGACGAAGGAAGACTTGATGAAAGTCCGCGGTATTGGCAAGAAGCTCTTCGAGTCCTTTCAAGAAAGGATTGTGACGCAATGAGTTACTGGATAGTTACACTTCTCGTAGCGTCTGATTGTTGTATTCGAAGGGGCAGTCGCTTGGTGGATTGTCCCTTTCTTCATACTAGTTGTGGCGTGGAAACGAGGGCAAGAGCGTTGGAAAAGGGTGGTCGGTGTCATGCTATGTGTAGCGGTCGGGGTGCGGTTGTTTTTGTATGTACGAGAAGTGACGCATCCGACTTTTACACCACAGGATGCGATACATGGGCAACTCGTGCTAAATCCAAATCAGTTGAAAGTGAATGGGGATTTAGTAACGGGGACGGCCACACTGGAAGCAGGAATGAAGCGCGAGAAAGTGTTCTTCTATTACGTACTCGAATCAGAATCCGAGCAACAAGCCTTCTTGCAGTTAAGTGAAGTGGTACGAATTTCAGTTGAAGGGACCATTGAAGAAATCGAGCACGCGCGTAATAAAGGGAATTTTGATGCAAAGAATTATTATCTGAGTCTTGGCGTGCTGCATGCTTTGAAGGTGGAGCGATTGAATGGTGGCAGGAAGAGTGTTCCAGGGTTTTGGAGCTATGTGGAGCATCTTCGGTTTTGGTTGTTGCAAGTGGTACGTGCTCAAAAAGACAGCCGCATAAAACAATATACAGGAGCCTTACTCTTAGCAGACCGAACGGGATTTAGCGAAGAAGAGTGGGAGCAATACAAGCAACTGGGGCTCTTGCATCTCTTAGCGATTTCGGGATTACATATCTCCTTAATGGTTGCTTGTATCGAACGGCTCTCTTGGCGGAGCGGCATTACTAGAGAGAAAACGAGTGGATTACTGGTGTTATTTGTAGTACTCTACGGGTTTGTGATTGGATGGAATATGAGTGGCACCCGTGCGATTGGAATGGTGGTGTTTTCTTCCTTATCCAAACCGTTTATTAGAAAACGTGGAAGCACACAGATGGACTGTCTTTTGTGGATGGCGGTTGCTTCCATCCTCGTTTGGCCAGGGTTTCTTTTAAATGTAGCCTTTCAACTCAGTTATGGACTGACGGCCATTATTATTTTTCTCTCGAAATGGCAACGCTCCGTCTTGCCGCGCATTCGTGCCAATGTGTGGGTGCCAATTGGTATGAGTCTTATTGCGTTACCGCTTCTGTGTCAGTATTTCTTTTATTGGAACGCACTGAGTATTGTTTTAACCGCGCTCTTTTCGCTGCTGTTTGAGATGCTGCTATTTCCATTGCTAACAGCTTACTTATTCGCGATACTATTTGGTTTTGTTCCGCTAATAGGACTTCTCACAAGCGTTGGAGAAGTGGTTCTCTCTGGCATCACCCATCTCCTCACGTTTTGCCAACAGTTGTCCTTTACAAAATTCACATTGGGGATTTGGGACAAGTGGGAAGTCGTTCTCTTTCTAACGATTCTAATTGTTATAGGGATTTTATTCGAGCGACGAAAGATGACGATGAAAAAAGGCGTCCTAGGGGGACTAGCCATTTTAGCGCTATTGATGGAAGTGCCGTATCACTGGGGAACGGAACTCGTGATGGTTGACGTTGGGCAAGGAGATTCCATCCTTCTGTTAGCGCCAGGGTGGAATCAGGCAACGCTCATCGATACGGGTGGGCTCTCTGATTTTAAGCAGAAAGAGGCGTGGCGGCATCGGAAGAAAAAAGACCAAGGGATGACGACAGTTGTGCCTGCGCTTCAAGCAGAGGGGCTAGCAGAGCTCTCGCAAGTCATGTTGTCTCATGGGGACGAAGACCATGTCGGAAACTTAAAAACCATTGCCAAGCATCTTACTATCCGTCAACTCATTATCGGAAAAGGCATGGAGAAAATTCCGCTGATGCAGGAAATGAAAAAGAGGTATCCAAAGATTCAGTGGCGGTTAGTACTGGCAGGAGATGAGTGGAAATGGAATGAAACGACTTGGAAGGTGCTCTGGCCAAAAGGGTTATCTCATGCGGAAAACGAAGATTCAATACTGGCGCTTGTCACGGTGATGAAGCAGACCATTCTTCTAACGGGAGATGCTTCCGAAAAGGTAGAAGAGGCTGTCGCTCACGCAAATCCAAACTTGCAGTTCTCGATCCTTAAAGCGGGGCATCACGGGAGCAGGACATCGAGTGGAGAGGCGCTTCTTACACTCGTTCAGCCAAGGCTCGCGTTCATATCGTGTGGGAAGCACAATCACTATGGGCATCCCAGTCCAGAGACTTTGGCGCGTTTGAAAGCTAGTGGCGCTATCATTTTCC
>CALCML010000242.1 GCA_937967765.1 uncultured Carnobacterium sp. | reverse complement strand
CCGTTAAAGCTATACAAATAAAGAAAAACTTAGTATAATACATACATAATACAAACGAGGTATATCGATGTTTAAACGAATTTTTTCTCGAATGAAAGGCATTTTAATGTTATTTGCAGGGAGTATCGCTCTCTTAGCTATTGCTCTAATGCTTGATTTTAAAACATTTGAACAATTTAATTTTTACCAAGATGTTGACGTTTGGAGTCATCCAATTCTCTTATTGCAACTAGCGATGGTTGTTATCGTGCTCCTTCTGCTAGGGCAAGTCGTCGGATTATCGGTAAAATATTATTTCGCATTTAAGAAATTAGATGCGCTCTTCCCGAATAACGAATGGGAACGAAAAGATTTTAAAGAAAAAGCAGACTATGTCGATGAAAAATTTGAAGCGATGATTGTAGATGAAGTGCTGATCTTTTACGGAAGCCATTTTACAGTGATTCCGCTAAAAGAATTAAAAGAAATTCATCTGTATCGTACGCGTACAGGACGCCGTGTGTATTATGGAATCAAGTTCATGTTTAAGAAAAAAAGACGTGCCTTTATTCCATATACGTATGGAAAGACACTAGAAGACAAGTATCGTCTCGTTCGAAAAGTGAATTACTTCGTCCCAGTTAAGATTAGGGACGATTGGAAAAATAACAATAGAAAGTAGGAAATAAAAGTGCATAAAGGGTATGTGAGAAGAACAATCTTCCTCTGGGGGGCCGCTCTCATTTGGATTCTGTTAGGGATTTTCTTTTTCTTTGGAACCGTGAAAGGATTCATGGGAGGAGAGGCGCTCTATAAGGCGGGAGATATTTATCATTTGAATGATGCGGGAACTTCCGTTGCGATTCGTGTGTTGGATATTGATTCAGAACCGCTGACTTACGATGGAAACGACTATTATTTAGTGAAGCATGAAAATGGGGTTACACCACTTCAAGTGAGGGCCAAAGACATTCAACAGTTACTCGATTTGAAGAAAGAGAATCCAGAGGAATGGGAGCCTTTAAAAGAAGCCAATATTTATTTAAATGTTCGAGTAACGCCTGCAGTAACAAAGGGGCGTAGAGGGAGTACTACCGTCCATATACCGGCAGCATTGTTGGAAGCTTTTGTGACCCAATATAAGAAGGGGACTCTTTTGCCAGTAAGGAACTCTCTACCGCTGGACTTCCTTCATTATTTAACCCTAACCTCCTTCACAAATCGTTTGTTAGAATCAGGGGTTACACTTTTTGCGATTCTATTAGTTGTGATCTTCTTTTACGGTGCGAAGAGACGAGTACGTACATTGAAGGAAGAATACGAGGCATTTGATAAAGAGTTTCCACGATACGCCCAAAATATGAAGGCTTTACCAATGGAGGCGGATTTTAATGATCCTAAGCTAAAAGTACTAGTGAAGGATCACAAATTCATTTGCTATAATAACGATTTTAGAGTGATTAAGCTTAGAGAAGTACGAAATGTTGAAGTTCGTCGCCGAAAGGTAAAAAGCAGTGTCACTTATGCCATTGATTTTGCATTTGGCGGGAATAAGAAAGTAACCATTCAATTGAAGAATCGTACAGAAAACGTTCGCCAATTAGTGGAGTATTTAAATGAAAAAGAAGGAACCAAAATATCGATACCATTTCAATGGTAATGGATATGAGCCTCGTGAAGAAGCGTTAAAAAATTAACAGAAAGCTGGGATTCAGGATGCATAAAGGGTACGCAAGAAGAACAGGTCCAATATGGGTAGTTGTGGCGATTATGACTGTGGTGTTATTGATTATCGCACGTGCAGCGTTCAAATCATTCCAAAGTGCGGAAGACTTATACAAAGCCAATGAAGTTTACTACGTAACAGATAAGGGTTCGTCAGTAGCGATTAAGGTAATGGATATCGATCCAGAACCGCTGGTGTTAAATGGGCACAACTATTATTTAGTGAAACATGAGCGAGGCGTTGCGGTTTTCGAGGCAAAATCAGATGAATTGAACAATGTCTTAGAAGCAAAGAAAGCTGCCGGAAACGCAGAGAATGCACTCGAAGGCGATAATCTTTATTTGAGTGTGCGTGTAACGCCAGAACAAAGAAAAGGGAAAGGCTCTAACGTCAAGGTGAATGTAACACCGGAGATGAAAGAAGCTTTTGACAAGAAATATAAAGAGAGCTCGCTATATTCAGAAAATGCCAAGACGAAAATCGATGAATCCAGAATCTTGAAGTTGACCACTTCTGAAGATCAATGGGGAGATTCGGCATTCACGTTTGTCATGCTTGCCATCGTTCTTGGGCTCATCGGGTTCCAAATTTATCAAACGCGTCGCTTGAAGGCGCAGTATGCACGTTTTGATGCGTACTTCCCTGATTATGCGAATAATATGAAGCAGTTGCTGGATGATGCAGAATACGTGGATCCAAAACTCAAGATTCTTGTGATGGAAGGAATTCTTGTGAGCTACGACATTAACTTTACTGTCATCGACTTATCAGAAGTCAGCAAGGCATATCTCGTGTTTGAGAACAGAAGAAAAGGCGGCATGAGAGTTCATTTACGTTTTGAATATGCAAATAAGAAATACGATTCGATTCTCTTTAGAAGACAATTATTACGTCTCAAAGATCTTGTGGAATATTTAAACGAAGAATACAACTTAGGATTGAAAGTAGATTTTAGACTCCTAGGATAATTAACGGAGAGTAAGATGAACAAAAAGATATTTTTTAGGACGCTATTTGACTGGTGTATCGTTATTGTGTTATCGGTTGTTTGCTATTTTGATATACAGCCAGCAATTCATATGAATACGAACCCTGAAAAATTGTATCAGCAAGGTTATGTCTATAAGGCAGAGAATAGTGATGATGTAT
>CALCML010000241.1 GCA_937967765.1 uncultured Carnobacterium sp. | reverse complement strand
TATGGGTTCCATCCACCTAAAGGACTTACTTTGAACATTCCGTTTGGAGTGATATTTGTGACCATGAAACCAACTTCGTCCATGTGAGCTGCAATCATAATGCGTGGTGCATCTTCTTCTTTGCTATCACGAACCCCAAAAATACCGCCAAGACCATCTTGTTCCACGCGGTCTACTAAAGGTGTTAATTCATTTCTCATGAATTCACGAATACGGCCTTCGTGTCCACTAGTTCCTTTCATTTCTGTTAACGTTTTGATTAATTGTTCTGTATGAGCTTCCATTGTATCCTCTTCTTTCCTACTTCTATAAAACATCTTATAAACGCGCCAAAAGCTGGAGGAACTCCAGCTTTCTTTGATTATCCAATTTTGTATAAATCAATAACGGCTCCTGTTTTTGCATCTGCATAAAATTCGTATTGGACAAGTTCATTATCTTCTTTACGAGTAACCCCGCCATAATAAACTTCCCCATAAAACTCAGGGCTATCCACGAATACAGGTTCCATCTCAATCCAAGAGCCTTCGATAGTACCTACTACTTGAAATAATTTACGTACATTTTGAACAATAACATCTCCATTGACATTTCTGCGTTCAAACCATTTTGAAGTGACCCATGCTCCAATAACAGCACCTGCTGCTAGTAGAAAACTTGCACCTTTGAAACTATTTTTTGATTCCATATGAATCAGGCTCCTTTATTTGTTATTCAGGTTGTTTAAAAGCTTTTCTATCCTGTGGGAAAATCACTTCCACACGATAAATTGGATGACCTTTTGCTGAGAATTTCTCTTCATATTCTGTCATCACATTTCCTGGAAATTCCACTTGATGTAAATCTAACCAAACTTGTTTTAACACAAGTCCAAATTGTGAGAATGAAGCAAGGCTGTATTCAAACAATCCACGGTTATCTGTCTTGAAGTGTAATTCTCCAAATGGTGGTAATACTTTTTCGTATCCAACTAAGAAACTTTCATGAGTCAAGCGACGTTTCGCATGACGTTTCTTTGGCCATGGATCTGAGAAGTTCAAGTAAATTTGTGCGACTTCTCCATCTTCGAAGTAGTCCGTTACTTGTCCACCGTTCACATGTAATAATTGTAAGTTTGGAACATCTGCTGCAAGAGCTTTTTCAAGTGCGACTACAAGGACGCTTTCTTGAATTTCAATTCCAATATAGTTAATATTTGGGTTTTGACGAGCCATGCCGCTCACGAATTGACCTTTCCCAGACCCAATCTCGATATGGATTGGATTGTTATTGCCAAAACGCTCATGCCATCTTCCCTTCCACTCTGCTGGATCTTGGATGACCATTTCTGGGTGAGCCGCTAAAGCATCTTTTGCCCAAGGTTTATTTCTTAATCTCAAAGTCTAACTCCTGTCTATTCTTCCGTTGGCTTTCCAATACGATTATTGTAAATCGACTTCACCAAAAGAATTTTCTCATTCATTTCAAGGTAACGTCCCTCGAAGTGCGTTTTCTTAATATAATTCAAGCAATTCATTAAGGCATACCATTCAATTCGTTGATAAATATTTGTAGACAGTTGTAAGCCATACATATCTAGCCATTCACCCCATTGATGAACAGGAATGTATTGCGTCAAAATCATCGTCAAATCCGAAACTGGATCGGCAAGGCGAACCATTTCCCAGTCGACAAGGTAGAGCTTCTCGTCTTCAGATAACATAAAGTTACGACGGTCTAAGTCTCCGTGACAAACTGTTTTTCCAACTTCACTCACAAGCGGAATGGTTTCAATTAAGTAATTTAATACTTCGTTTAAGAAACGGTGGGTTTGTAATCCTGACTGTAAATTATTTAAATATTCATCGATGAATTTTTGTGTGCTATACTCTTCACCTTGAATTTGTTGCAACATTTGTAAAAGATTTGGGGATTGATGAATTTGTTTTAACAGCTCAATGACTTCGACGGACCCCATTTCTTCCTTAGTGAGGGATCTTCCAGACAACCATTCTTGAGCTGTAATGACATCACCATTACCCGCACGTTTGGTCCATATTAACTTAGGAGTGATACCTTCACCCGATAGCACCGCTAAAAACGGTGAAGCATTTCTCTTTAGAAATACACGTTCATGGTCTTTTACACCCATGTACGCTTGACCGGTGTCCCCACCAATTGGATGGAGATCCCATCCTGAGTCCATGTTATATTCCATCTATTCCATCCCTAACGACAAATTCTGTTTCCTTTAATAAATCTATTCTTTTATTTTATGGTTTTATACCATTTGAGTCAAGTTTGTGCGCTACTTTTAGCCTACAAACTTAAATTTTTCTTCTCTTCTTAAGGAATCGATAACGTAAATAAAATTGTGTAAAGAATACTCCAAAAATCGGATAGAAAATAATCCCTACTAACCCAATCATTTCACGCATTCCTATCACTGAAGAAATGCCAAGTACGATACCAGAAGCGACCATCGTCATCATAAGGACTGATAAATTATCCTGTAGACGTGTCTTGCTATCCACGAGAGAAGCAAAATGACTATTTTGTGTATTCGCGCTTTGGATAACCCCAACGAGTTGGAATCCTAATAGCATCACAAGTAACGCATTGACGATAAAGTTCCAATAATACTCTTGAAAAAATAATGCGACTACAAAACTGACTGTCGCCAGTTGCAATAATAAACTCATATATTGACTTGTACGAACGACCGTACGACTTACTAAATAGCGATGACCACTTGGATTTGTTCCCACAAGCACCTTCAATACACCATCTAAATATGAACGGCGATGCGCTTGAGGTTTATGCACCATTGGCACATCTACAAACAATGCATATAGGCGGTAAATCCGTTGTTGTCTTTCTAATTCCGACTCAATCATTGAATCGAATCGATATACAAAGGCCGCTTTCCCATAATAGTACTCGATAAAAATACTTAGAAGAATTGGAATCACTAATAAAACAAATGACCACCCTTCAGAAATCCATAAAAACATTCCGAAGAAGTTCGCTACTGCAATTACGTAAATACCAAGTTTTTCCATCCATGTAAAATGAAGCACTCCACGATAAGAATATTTCGTACAACGGAATAATAAATCTTTATAGAGCACTTGTAAGAGGAATAGCTTCGCAAACATACTCATATTCGTTCCAAAGGCTTGTGCCACGATTGGAAAGACAATTCCTGTCGAAGCCAGCATCACAAGTAGCGGAATCGCCCAACTACGACGAATGGCTTTTTGTAAATATGCCTTAAAGTCTTGCCCCACTACGGATAAAAAGATTCCATCGGCTGGTTCAAGCAACGTTGCTACTCCGCCAAAGAATGGAACGCTCGCTAGTAAAACTGCAAGTAACCCTAGTAAAGGCCATTCCAATACACGAATCGTTTGAATCCAACTCGAGTATTGCACCATGATAAAGCCAAATAAGAAAAATAAGACAATCAAGAAATGGTCATTGAGCATATAGCGAATATACTTCATGCTTTTCTTTTGATATTTTCTTACGCGGGCCTCAAAAATTGTTGCACTATTCATGGGCATCGTCCCCTGTCGTTAATGCAAAGTAAATTTCCTC
>CALCML010000240.1 GCA_937967765.1 uncultured Carnobacterium sp. | reverse complement strand
CGGTCAAAATCGATTTGTTCATCCTTATAAGCGATATTTCCTCTCATAGGATGATGTCGATCTGTATACTTCGGATAATCTGAATGATACCAGTCCAACAGACTAAAATATAATCCAACTCGAAGCCCTTCAGCCCTTACTGCATCTACAAATTCCCGAACTAAATCCCTTCCAAAGGGTGTATTGGTAATTTTATAATCTGTATACTCGGAATCAAATAAACAAAATCCGTCGTGATGTTTAGCCGTCAATACGACATACTTCATTCCCGCTTCTTTAGCAGTCTTTGCCCATACTTTGGCATCGAATTCACTTGGATTAAATGCGTCAAAATAGGGTTGATAGTCTTCAATTGTCATTTTTTCATTACTGCGAATCCATTCTCCCCTTCCAGGAATCGCATAAAGACCAAAATGAATAAACATCCCAAATCGAGCTTGTCTAAACCATTTAGTCCTTTGTAAAATGATTTCTAAGGAATTCTCCATTTCCCTCCACTCCTTTACATCAATACATTCAACTAATGTTATTCTAGCACTCTTCTCTTTTCAATTACACCTTTTTCTTGAAAGAACAGTATTGCCTTTTTATATAATCACAATACAAAAAATCTCTTAGATAGGATTACCTCCTCACAAGGATTTACAGTAATCCAGAGATATCTAAGAGATTTGTTCTATTAATGATTCATTCTTTTTTTCTGATAGTCCTTTGAAACTTTCATCAAAGTCTCGTACGCTTCTGCCAACTCTTCTTTTAAAGTGGCATCTTTCAAGTACGACTGCACCTTGGCAATCACTTCTTTTTCGCGATTCGCATCTAAAATCGCGATGCCATTTTCTTTTTTAATACGAGCGACATCGACAACGACTTGCATGCGGCGTTCAAAGAGCGCTACAATCTCGCGGTCGATAGCATCAATTTCTGCACGTTGTTTTTCTAACAAAAGATTTCCTCCTCATTTAAATTCCAAAGAAGACGCCTAATGGGTAGCCTACAATAATCGCACTAGCGGCACTGAGTAAGAATAGGCCTCCTCCGTATACAAAGGCATCTTTTGCATTCGTCCAACCAGAACCGACCGAAATCGCTACATACGGCATGCTTGGTGGTGTCATGAAGGCAAGGCTCGCCATGAATCCAATCAAGCAGGCAATGGTTCCAGCTTGGACGTCGACTGAACCTGTTGCATAGACGGTTGTTAATACGGTTGTAACTACCGATACGGTTACTAAGTTTGAAGAGACATTCGTTTGTAATCCTGCCCAGAGGACGAAGATGATTACGACAAGAATTGGGGCCAGTGTCGCAAATACCGGTACGAGTGAACTTTCAAGAAGTCCGATAACGCCTAATTCCGGTTTTGTGACAAGAGTTCCCATGCTTAGAGTCGCTCCAACCAAGAACATACTTGGCCAGTACACGCCCTTTTGAAGTCCTTCTTGAATCGATAAAAGTGGTTTCCCGTCAAAGGACAGAATCGCCATCACGATTACCCCAATCATCGGTGGAAATGCCATCCCAGCCGTTTTTAGGAAGGCTGCGACGTCTGGTAAGAATCCTCCTACGAGTTCCGGTAACACCCATAGTAAGACGACTCCCATGAAGATGAATACTGTCGCGGTTTCGCGTTTAGATTTGGCAGGAAGTGCTTCGAGAGATTCGAGTGGTTTCATTTCCACGTTTGATAAATCCACTCTCCAAACGGTTCTAAGAACAGCCCACATCGCGATAAAGAGCACGAGTCCGGCTGGAATGCCAATCATCATATATTGCGCGTTGGAAATCGCGATTCCTGTCGCATTCTTGTAAAGCGCCATGGCAGTCACAGAGAAGACGTGGTTGATTGGCGTCATCGCTGTCCCAATTGCCACCGTGGCAAAAAGTGCGATAAGGAGCACCGAAGCCTGTCTATCGCCTTTTTTCAACCCGAGAACGGCCATGATTTCCTCGTAAATCGGGAAGACGATCATAAAGAGAATCGTCGGCGAAATAAAGAGGCTGATGGCAAGCACGCTAGCGTAAAAGGCCCCGATAAAATGCCATGGAGACTTCCCTGCAAAGGAGCTGCCGAGTGCACGTGCGACGAAACGTCTAAGTGCAGGCGTTTGCTCGAGGGCGTATGTCATTAAGAATGTAAATAATAGGAAGACAAAGGTTGTATTCCCAAACGACAAATTAAAAATCTGTCCATAGTTGACGCCTGGAAGCATCCCAATTCCTAACATCACATAGCAGAGAACGCTTGGCCAGTCCGTTGCGACAAAGAGCCATAATAATAAACTACTAAAGAAGATGGATAGGATGGAGATTGTTGGTGCTTCAAGCCCAAATAATGGTTGTTGTGTAATTGTTAAAAATCCGCTCGTTCCCATGAGAACAGCGCTGAGTGCAACAATGGATAGTTGCAACTTAGTCCATGTTTTTCCTTTCATTGGTTCACCTCATTCTTATCTATCCTACCTCATTTTTTAGCAGATTGCTATTGGAAATAAAGAGTTTCTGCAAATTTCTAAGCAGTTTTCTACTATTATATAGAAGGAATTTCCCTGTAAATAAAAAAGCCGGGCACGAAGCCCGACTCTGGATTAATGTTCTAATTTTAAGGTTTGTGCTAAACGTTTGTACATTAACATCGCAAGTACGCTATTTAGACCGAACTTCACGATATTAAATGGAAGTAATGCGAATGCCATTAATGACCCTAAGTCTGTTACCAATGGGTTTAATGCATGTGCTGCGGCAACGATTTTTTCCATTGGGAAGTTCATCGCTGTTGCGTAAAGTGGGAACATCACGAAGTAGTTCGCTGTGAGTAACACCACTGTCGCTGAAATCGTACCGATGACTAAGCTGATCACCGCTGATTTGAAATTACGGCGACGTTGATAGTAAAGCACTGCTGGTAACATAAAGCTTAAACTACCGATTAAGTTCACTGTCTCACCGATTCCAAAAGTCATTGATCCGTTATAGAAGAAGTTTAGCAACACTTTAATAAGCGCAATCAAGCTTCCATGCAATGGTCCAAGAAGATATCCACCCAGTAACACTGGTAAATCCGAGAAGTCGAGCTTCACGAATGTTGGGATAAACGGTACGTTGAACGATAATAGCATTAATACGGTACTAATCGCACCAAAGACTCCTACTAGAACAATTTTTTTAGCCGATGTTCTGTTCGACTTTTTTACATTTGTACTCATGGTACGTCCTCCTTCATAGGGCGAAGGAAATTGCACTGTTTCTCAGTTTCAAAGAAAAAAGCAGCATTGAAATGGACCTTTCAATACTGCTCGTCAAATAGACTTGTTGAAATAGTGCCATTTTCTCACATCTAGACTATACTATCGGTTCTGGAATTGCACCAGATCATGCCAATTGGCTCGTGGACTATACCACCGGTCAGGAATTTCACCTTGCCCCGAAAATGTTATTTATGTTTGTATTGTAGCACCTC
>CALCML010000239.1 GCA_937967765.1 uncultured Carnobacterium sp. | reverse complement strand
AAGTGGTAGACCGCTTCTTAGCATATGTTGCTGCAAATCCTGTTGAAGGTAGTGCTCAAGTGTTAAACGGCAAAGTTATCTTAGACGTTGTTGGTAAATCAGCACACGGGTCTACTCCAGATAAAGGAATCAACGCAGGTACACACTTGGCTAAATTCTTAAACCAATTCAACTTCAAAGGCAATGCGAAGAAATACTTAGCATTTGCTGCTGAAGTATTACACGAAGATACTGATGGTAAAAACTTGAAAGTAGACTTCAACCATGAAGTGATGGGACCATTGACAGCCAATGCCGGAATCTTCACTTACACACCTGAATTAGGTGGGGTAGCCGTAGTAAACTTCCGTTATCCATTAGGCGTTACTGCAGAAGGTCTTGAAATTAAGACAGAAGTAGTGGCTTCAGGTTATGGCTTCACAGTAGCTCACGGTAAAGCACAAGTTCCTCACTATGTATCACCAGAAGATAAATTAGTATCAACATTATTAGATGTATATCACCGTCAAACAGGCTTACCAGCCCACGAACAATCAATCGGTGGTGGAACATACGGACGTATCTTTGAACGTGGTGTAGCGTATGGTGCGCTCTTCCCAGACTCAATCGATACAATGCACCAAGCAAATGAATTCTTCGCATTAGAAGATTTATTCCGCTCAGCTGCAATTTACGCAGAAGCGATTTACGAATTAATTAAATAAGCGTAAGTGATTAGGAGAACGGATTTCCGTTCTCCTTTTTCTTTTACTTTCAGAAAATTACAAATGCAAAGTACTAGTAACAAAAAATTAACGTAAACCCTTGAAGTTTTTTGCTAAATCGCTATAAAACGTGCTATACTACTAATGATATTATGTGTGAAAACTGTAAATATATATTTGGAGGCTATAGCATGGGATTTGTAATCTTTCTATTGCTAATTGTGGTACTGGGTGCCGCAGGTTATGCAACAGCAATATTCATGACAAAGAAACAAACTAAAGTAATTGAAGAATTAACAGAGAAAAAGGATAAGTTAATGGCAGTGCCGATTGCGGACACGTTCTATACTTTGAAAAACTTGAATTTAACAGGGCAAACAAAGAGAACGTACGAAACATGGCAAGCAACATGGCAAACAATCACACGATTCCGATTCCCTGAAATCGAAGCTGCATTAGTCAGTGCAGAACAATATATCCAAAAATTAAACTTCATCAAAGGAAATCAAGTGACACAACAGGCGGATAACTTGATTGAAGAAACAAAAGCTGAAGTGGATAAAATTTACTCAGCATTACAAAAATTATTGGATAGTGAAAAACAAAACCGCGCTCAGCTAGACTTATTACAAGAACGATATGCTGCAATGCGCAAAGACTTATTAGCACATAGTTTCTCATTCGGCGAAGCGCTAGAAACGTTAGAAAAACGTTTAGCTTATTTAGAATTAGACTTCGCGAAATTTAATACATTAACAAACGAAGGCGACCACTTAGAAGCCAAAGAAGTACTTGGACGTATCGAAAACGAAATGAAAGAATTTGAGTCAATCGTTGAACAAGTTCCTCAATTATTAAAAGAAATCGAAACTGAGTACAACGAACAAGTAGAAGACTTGAAACAAGGATATGCTCGTATGGTCGAAGAGCATTACCAATTCTCTAAAATTTCAATTCCTGAAGAAATTGAAAAGATTGAAAAAACAATTGAAGTGGCACGCGGACATATCGCTGCTACAGAATTAGAAGAAGCTCGTCAACAATTAGATAAAGTGGCTCGTGAAATCGATCAACTTTACGATGTGATGGAAGCTGAAATTGAAGCACGTGAATTTGTATATCGTAACAAATCTCAAGTTGAAAAACGCTTGAACCAAGTATTACAAAGCAACCGTTATGTGAATATCGAAGTTGACCGTGTTTCTCAAAACTATATCTTGTCAAACAATGAATTCGTTCGTGTACAAGAATTTGCAGAACAATTAGAAAAAGAACAAGAAGCCGTTCAATACTACAGCAAGGCGATGGAAAACCATCAAGTTCCTTACTCAGTAGTGAAAGAACATTACGAACTCGTTCTTGATAAATTAAACAGTATTGATGAAGATCAAGCAGATTTAGTAAACACATTATCTGATTTACGTAGCCAAGAAAAAGCGATTCGTGACGGATTAGATGTCTTCGAATTAGACTTACGTAATATGAAACGTACGATTGAGAAGTACCACTTACCAGGTCTTCCAAAAGAGTACTTAGAATTATTCTTTGCAACAAGTAACCGTATTGAACAATTATGGCAAAAGATGAACCGTGTGAAATTAGATATGACTGAAATTAACGCGGCGAACAACGTGATCGAAGAAGATGTTGAAAAATTAGATATCTTCACAGAACAAATTGTTGATAATGCACAATTAACAGAGTACATGATTCAACATGCGAACCGTTACCGTTTATCACATCCTGAAATTGAAACAGCGATTGGTCGTGCACTTGATCAATTCAACCACACATTCAAATACGATGAATCATTACAAATTATTGAATCAGCGTTAGAACAAGTGGAACCAGGTGCAGGTAACCGAGTACGTCAAAACTACCAAGCAGAAAAGAATAATAGCTTATTCTTTTAATAGAGTAACTAATTAAGCCACGTGGGTGAAAGCTCACGTGGTTTTTTTATGTACTAAAAAATATTAGATATCGTAACATATTCAAGTTTTTCGGATAGAAAATCTATATTTCTTTATTCAAGGTAGACGTATACTAAGTACAGATGAAGGAGGGGTACGATGGATTTAGTATTTATGGGTAGCGTATTTTTAGCAGGGCTTTTATCGTTTTTTTCACCCTGTGTTTTACCGCTATTTCCAGTATATTTTGGAGTCTTAATGAGTGAACAAGACGGAGCGCATATTAAACTTGGTAAGTTTTCTATTTATTGGAAACCAATTATTCGGACATTGATATTCATAGCAGGAATCTCAACGGTCTTTTTCTTTCTCGGATTTGCAGCAACTATCTTAGGAAGCTTGATATACAATGCGTGGTTCAATATTTCATTAGGAGTTATGATTGTTATTTTAGGATTGCATCAGATGGAATTCTTTCAATTTTTATTTTTGCAAAAACAAAAGACTGTACAGTTTGAGATGAAGAATCAAAAGTCTTTATGGAGTAGTTACTTACTGGGACTTAGTTTTAGTTTTGGTTGGACACCTTGTGTAGGGCCTGTACTCAGTGCAGTGTTGTCATTAATTTCAACACAACAAGCTAGTCCTTATTATGGAGTATTTTTATTATGTCTCTATATTCTTGGATTATCGATTCCATTCTTAATACTATCGATTGCTTCAACCTTGGCATTTAAAGTCTTCAATCTTGCAAAAAAACGTTTAATGTTATTAAAAAAACTTGGTGGTTTAGTGATTGTGTTGATGGGCTTAGCGATTATTTGGGCACAGCTACCACAATTGCTTCACTAATGAAAAGGAGAAATAATGATGAAAAGAAAATTAATGTTAGCAGTATTTAGTACATTTTTATTAGCCGCTTGTCAAAACTCACAAATGGGTATGGATAAAATGGATATGAAAGCTACTACTGAAGAAATGGGAAAAATGAGCGAGCAAAAGACAGAAAATAAAGATTCAATGAATGGAAAAATGGGGATGGATGAAGTGAGTGGTTATACTTTTAAAACGCTAGATGGAAAAGAAGTTTCTCTTGCAGATTATAAGGGTAAGAAAATTTATGTAAAATTTTGGGCTTCTTGGTGTCCAATCTGTTTAGCAGGACTTGCGGATATCAATCAATTAGCGGACATGCCTCCGAAAGATGCAGTCGTTCTAACCGTTGTTGCACCAGGTGTGAATCGTGAAAAGAATTTAGAGGACTTTAAGCAATGGTTTTCAGGATTAGAGTACAAAACTCTTCCAGTTTTAGTAGATAATGACGGTCAGTTTTTAAAGAAATTAGGAATCGTTGGGTATCCATCTTCAGCTTTTATTGATGCAAATGGAAAAGTAGTCAAAGTTCAACCAGGACACGTAACGAACGAGGATATCGTGAAGACTTTAGAAACACTATAGATGAGAGGGAGCAGAATGGATAAAAAATTAATAGTTGCAGTCGTTGCCTTTCTAATTTTCTTAGCGGGAGCTTTGTATTTTGGTAAAGGCAATACAGTAGTCAGTTCTTCTGAATCAGAATCCATTTCAAAAAAGGTTACGAATCTGATTGAAAAAGAAGAAAACAAATCCGATACCAAAAAGGAGGCAACAAACGTGAAAGAAATTTATTTAGCAGGCGGATGTTTTTGGGGACTTGAGGAATACTTTTCAAGAATCAATGGGGTCATCGATGTTGTCAGTGGTTACGCCAATGGGAATGTTGAAACAACCAATTATCAACTGATCCACAGTACAGATCATGCAGAGACGATTCATGTGACTTATGATGCGGATAAGATCTCTCTAAGAGAATTATTATTATACTACTTTAGAGTGATTGATCCATTTTCAGTGAATAAGCAAGGAAATGATGTAGGTCGCCAATATCGTACAGGAATTTATTATACAGATGAAGCGGATAGTGCGATTATTCAGGAAGTTATGAAAGAAAAAGAAGAACAATTTGGAAAGAAATTAGCGGTTGAAACAGAAAAGCTACGTCATTTCGTGGTTGCTGAAGACTACCATCAAGATTACCTAAAGAAACATCCCAACGGCTATTGTCATATCGATGTGAGAAAAGCAAATGACCCAGTGATTGATGTGAATAAGTATCCACTTCCTGATGAAGAAACATTAAAGAAAACATTGACGAAGGAACAATATGCCGTCACTAGAGAAAACCGTACGGAATTAGCATTCTCAAATCAATATTGGAATAATCATGAAAAAGGAATTTATGTGGACGTTGCAACAGGAGAGCCACTCTTTTCTTCACGAGATAAATTTGATTCTGGATGCGGATGGCCAAGTTTCACGAAACCAATTTCTTCAGAAGTAGTCACTTATCATGAAGATAATAGTTTTAATATGAAACGAGTAGAGGTAAGAAGTCGTATTGCAAATTCTCATTTAGGTCATGTGTTTGACGATGGTCCAAGTGATAAAGGTGGATTACGATTCTGTATTAATAGTGCTTCCATTAAGTTCATTCCACTAGATGAAATGGATGCTCAAGGATACGGCTATTTGAAAGAGTTTGTTGAATAACAATGAGGTGCTTTAGAGGAGAGGGATTACTGATGAAGATTTCTCTCATTTAAAGCACTTTTTTAGGCAAAACGCACTCGAAATCGTTCGATGAAAGAGTATAATAGGAACAGGAGGGGATGTTATGTATTCGATCTTGATTGTAGAAGATGAACCGATTATTCGAAAAGGGATTGCTTCGCTTGTAGATTTTGAAAGTTTGGGAATTTCAACGATTCAAGAAGCCGAAAATGGGGAGCAGGCGCTAGCCATGATTCAAGAGCATACGCCTGATATTTTATTGACGGATATTAATATGCCAAAAATGGATGGAATTACATTGGCTCAACTAGCTAGAGCTGAATTCCCACAATTAAGAATCATCTTCTTAACAGGATATGATTATGTGGATTACTTGCTATCAGCCGTTAAATTAGGGGTCGATGATTATATATTAAAACCTGTTACTAAAACAGAAATTGAATCCTTACTCGTAAAAGTTGTCTCTAAATTGAACGAAGAGGAAAAACAAAGAAGACTATTAGAATTAGCCAATAAAAATACCAATCCATCTGAATCTGTTCATTTTGAGAAATTGATTTTAGAACAATTATCGAATCCGGAACTATCTCTTATTGGACTAGCAAAGCAATTAGGATTTAGTTCGAATTATTTAAGTATGCTAATCAAGAAGGAACTTGGTAAATCATTCCAGGAGTTTGTGACAGAGCAGCGTATTCAAATGGCAAAAAGACTCTTACTATCAACCGATATGAAAATATATGAGGTAGCACAAGCTGTCGGTATTGAAGATATGAATTATTTTTCATACCGCTTTAAATCGCTAGTGGGAATCACTCCAAAAAAATTTAGAAATGGAGCCGATGTATGAGAAAACAGTCATTAGCGACACGATTATTTGGATATCTAAGTTTAATGCTTTTTGTACTAGTCGTCATCATTGGTAGCTTCTATTGGGTTCAAAGTAGTGAACTGTTTCATAGAGAAGTGGAAGAGCATACGATTCATGAGATTGATACGAGTGCAAAATATATTGAACAGTATGTCAGTAATTTAAAATCCACATCAATTGCATTAGCCGAATCAAAAGAAATTCAAGCCTTTGCCCAGAACGGTCAAGTAAACAACGAGGATGCAATTCATCAGTTGTTTGATACAATTTTAAAGAGTCATCCAGACTTTAGGGCCATCTTGTTTGTGACAAAAGACGGTAGAATTTTAAAAACGGGTATGGACGAAGAGATGGCCACTTCTAGTGATATGATGGCACAGGGATGGTATAAAGAGGCTGTCATAAAATCAAATACGCCTATTATAAAATCGACAAAGAATAATAGTAATCAAGTAGTTATTTCTATCAGTCAGGAGATAAAAGGAGAAGACGGACAACATCTTGGAGTGATTCGTTTAGATGTCGACTATCAAGAATTAGAAAAGTATGTTAAGGAACTTTCTTTAGGAACAAACGGCTATGCTTTTGTCATTGAAAGAGATGGAACGATTATTTATCACCCAGATTCTGAAGTGTTCGAGTCGGTAGAAAAACAAATGTCTGTCCAAGATATCTCTAATAGTCCGATGGATTCGATGGTCTCTGAAGATTTCTTTGTTCATAAGAGTACCATAGGGAATGTTGATTGGATTCTAGTAGGGGTAAGCTCGTTTAGTAGTTTTAAAGAGACATCATTAAAATTGCTTGCGATTGTGAGTGTTGTTGGGATTATCAGTTTAATAATCTGTATGTTCGGAATCTATGCATTGATGCGTTATCAACTTCTTCCTGTAAAACAGTTAGGTCAAGTCATGAAGAAGGTAGAAGAAGGCGATACTACGATTCGTGCACAGGAGAATGGAGCAGAAGAATTCCAAGTTTTGGCTGCTAGCTTCAATCAAATGTTAGAGAAAATCGAAAAGCTCATGCAGGATGAAAAAGAACAAGAAGCACTGACGAGAATTTATGAATTAAAGGCACTGACGAGTCAAATAAATCCGCATTTCCTTTACAATACTTTAGATACCATTATTTGGATGGCGGAATTTCAAGATCATAAAAAGGTTGTTGAAATTACAAAAGCACTCTCTAATTATTTTAGACTTTCACTGAATGCGGGAAATGAACTCGTAACGTTACAACAAGAAATAGAGCATGTACGACAATATTTATTTATTCAAAAAGAAAGATATGGGGATAAGTTAAATTATCGAATTGATTTTTCAGAAGAAATTCCTCAAGTAATGATTCCAAAAATTGTGATTCAACCACTTGTAGAAAATGCCATCTATCATGGAATTAAAGAAATCGATAGACCCGGACAAATTGATATTACTCTTTTGAAGATTGACGAATGGATTGAGATTTGTATTGCTGATAATGGAGTAGGAATGTCTGGAGAAGCCACTTCAACGAAACAACTTGGTGGTATTGGAATCAAGAACGTCACTGAACGATTGAAACTATTTTTTGGAGAAGCATTTACAATGATGATTGACTCAAAACCAAATGAGTATACAAAAGTCTATTTACGTATTCCGATAAAAGGGCAACAGGACTTGCAATAGTTGACAAAACAAGGCGCTTTTCGTATACTTCTAAAGGTAAGCAATCGGATTGAGATTTTACATATTAGAGAGGCTTGTCTGGTGAAAATAGCCATCAAAATCGTGCTCCCGATTGAAAACTTTGTAGAAATACAAACGCCTTTCCAGCGTTATCGGAATTAGAGATGAATGAACAGCTGTTTCATTGTAAGCAAGGTGGTACCGCGGTAGGACGCCCTTGCAGCAATGGGGCAGTTTTTTTATTTACAAAAAGAAGGAGAATGAAGATGAAAAAATTATCAAGTAGCGAAATTCGTCAAATGTACCTTGATTTCTTCCAAGAAAAAGGACATAAGGTGCAACCAAGTGCTAGCTTAATTCCTGTAAACGATCCAACATTATTATGGATTAACTCAGGGGTTGCCACTCTTAAGAAATATTTCGATGGAACTGAAACACCGGAAGTTCCACGTATTACCAATGCTCAAAAGAGTATTCGTACAAACGATATCGAAAACGTAGGGCACACAGCTCGTCACCATACATTATTCGAAATGATGGGGAACTTCTCAATCGGTGATTACTTCAAAGAAGAAGTAATTCCATGGGCATGGGAATTCTTAACAAGCGAAAAATGGTTAGGTCTTGATCCAGACCGTCTATACGTAACTTACTATCCAGAAGATCCAGAAACAAAAGCATTATGGATGGATAAAGTGGGTCTTCCTGAAGATCATATCATTCCAGTAGAAGATAACTTCTGGGATATCGGTGCAGGCCCATGTGGTCCAGATACTGAGATTTTCTACGACCGTGGAGAAAAATATAATAACTTAGCAGAAGATGATCCAGAAAACTATCCTGGAGGAGAAAACGAACGTTACTTAGAAATTTGGAACTTAGTATTCTCTCAATTCAACCATATGCCAGACGGAACGTATCCACCATTACCACATAAGAACGTCGATACGGGGATGGGTCTTGAACGTGTCGTTTCTGTTATCCAAGATACACCAACAAACTTCGAAACAGACTTATTTATGCCAATTATTAAGCAATTAGAAAGCTTAAGCGCTGGTAAGAAATACAATGAGTCTAAAGAAACTGATGTATCATTCAAAGTTATCGCTGACCACATTCGTGCGGTAAGCTTTGCGATTGGGGATGGCGCGCTTCCTTCAAACGAAGGTCGTGGATATATCATCCGTCGTTTAATCCGTCGTTCAGTAATGCACGGACAACGTTTAGGAATTCAAGGTTCATTCTTAACTAAATTAGTTCCAACGGTTGCTCAAATTATGCACAGCTACTATCCAGAAGTCACTGAAAACATGGAATTCATTCAAAAAGTGATTGCGAACGAAGAGGATCGTTTCCAAGAAACAATTCACGATGGTTTAGCAATCTTAGAAACTATTTTTGCGGACATGAAAGAAGCAAACGAAACAACACTTTCTGGCGAAAATGCGTTCAAACTTTATGACACTTATGGATTCCCATATGAATTAACGTTAGAATACGCAAGCGACAATGGTTTCACTGTCGATGAAGAAGGATTCCAAGAAGAAATGCAAGCTCAAAAAGATCGCGCGCGTGCTGCTCGTAATACTGAAACATCAATGAACGTACAATCTGCAGTACTACGTGATATCACTGTAGAAAGTGAATTCGTTGGGTATGCTTCAACAACAGAAGAAGGCGTATTAAAAGCCATCGTTGTCGATGATGAATTAGTAGAATCTGCGCATAAAGATGCACATGCTCAATTAGTGTTTGACCGTACACCATTCTACGCTGAAATGGGTGGACAATTAGCAGACCACGGTACCATTCAAGATGACAGCGGTACGGTTGTAGCCAATGTTTTACAAGTGAAGAAAGCTCCTAACGGACAACCATTACACACTGTAGAAGTATTAGCTGACTTACAAGTGAATGCAACATACACATTAGTGGTAGATGCATCTGAACGTGCGAAAATCATTAAAAATCACACAGCGACTCACTTATTACACCAAGCATTGAAAGATGTTCTAGGAACTCACGCAAACCAAGCAGGTTCTCTTGTAACACCAACTGGATTACGTTTCGACTTCAGTCATTTTGGACAAGTAACTGCTGAAGAATTAGCTGAAATGGAACGCATTGTAAATGAGAAAATCTGGGCTGGGTTAGAAGTGGTTACGATTGAAACTACACTAGAAGATGCGAAGAGCCGTGGGGCAATGGCACTCTTTGGTGAGAAATACGGCAACTTAGTTCGTATGGTCAACATTGGAGACTGGTCAATCGAACTTTGTGGTGGTATCCACGTTGGAAACACTCAAGAAATCGGATTGTTCAAGATTATTTCTGAATCTGGTATCGGTGCCGGCGTTCGTCGTATCGAAGCTGTCACAAGTAAAGAAGCCTTTGACTTATTAAGCCATCACGAAAACTTATTAAAACAAGTAGCTGGTGAAGTGAAAGCTATTCAATTAGATACTGTTGTAGAACGTGTGGCTACTTTAGGCCAAGAATTGAAAGAAGCAAACGGCGAAATTGCGAAACTAAAAGCTAAAATCATGAAAGCGGAAGTCGCAGATGTCTTCAACAATGTCGAAGAAGTAAACGGCACTTCATTCATTACTGTAGCTCTTGAAAATAAAGAGATGGATGAATTACGTCAATTAGCAGATACATGGAGACAAAAAGGTGCGAGCGATATCTTCGTAGTAGGTACTGCTTCTTCTGATAAAGCGAACCTTTTAGTAGCCGTATCTAAAGACGCAAATGCAAAAGGATTAAAAGCAGGCGATATCATTAAGGCAATTGCTCCAGCTATCCAAGGTGGAGGCGGAGGCCGTCCTGATATGGCTCAAGCAGGTGGTAAGAACCCTGCAGGTATTCCACAAGCATTCGAATTGCTTAAAGAATATTTAGCTAAATAATGTAATGCAAAATGAAACCTTCCATGGGATTTGAAGAGAGTCCTGTGGAAGGTTTTTGATTTTAAAGCAAAGGAAAGGCTTTCTAAATATTAAGAATCGGTAAGTATCAATTGTAGTTTCATCCAAAATCTTGTAGAATAGGTATATATATTGAAATGAGGTGTCGCTATGAGTTCAATAGATGAAACAGTCCTATTTAAATTTAATGAAAAGGACGAAAAAACCGTTCAAGAAACATTAACCATCGTTTATGATGCGTTGAATGAGAAGGGATATAGTTCGATTAATCAAATCGTAGGATATTTGTTATCTGGAGACCCAGCTTATATTCCAAGACATCGTGATGCACGTAACCTAATTCGTCGCCACGAAAGAGATGAGATTTTGGAAGAACTCATTAGACATTATATCCGCTCAACAGGAAGAGATGCCTAGTATGAGATTAATGGGATTAGATGTCGGAAGTAAAACTGTGGGCGTTGCCGTTAGTGATTTAATGGGCTGGACTGCTCAAGGGGTTGAAACAATTCCGATTAATGAGAATGCTTCAGAATTCGGGTTCAAACGTGTTGTCGAGTTAGTGGAAGAGTATGGTGTTGAAAAAATCGTCATCGGTCTACCAAAGAACATGAATAATACAGAAGGACCACGTGTTGAGGCGTCCCGTCGTTATGGTGCAAGCCTAGAGAAACGACTAGAAATTCCAATCGTCTATCATGACGAAAGACTCACGACGATGCAGGCGGAACGAATGCTTGTCGAAGAGGGTAATGTTTCAAGAAAGAAACGCAAACAAGTCATTGATATGCTAGCTGCAGTCATGATTTTGCAAAACTATTTAGATTTAAATGGAAATCAATAACAAAGGAAAGAGGAAAGAAAATGACAGAACATCACGATCACGATCATGAACATGATCACTTAGAAGGCCACGAAGGTCACGAACATATTACAATCATCGACGAAGAAGGAAATGAAATTTTACACGAAGTATTATTCACTTTCGAATCAGATGACTTCAACAAATCATATGTATTATGCTACCCAGCAGGAATTCCTGAAGGCGAAGAAGTAGAATTACAAGCATTCTCATATGTTGAAGGCGAAGATGGTACTGACGGCCAATTAAACCCAATCGAAACAGAAGCTGAATGGGATATGGTTGAAGAAGTATTAAACACATTCTTAGCTGAAGAAGATTTATAATCAACAATAGAGCTTGGGGGAAACCTCAAGCTTTTTTTGTTATAAGGGCACTCTTTATGATTGACTTTCTTCATTTTTCAATAAGAATGAGGTATAATAACTACAACTATGGTTATCATTTGATACCAATTTAAGGGGGAAGACAATGTCTCAAGAAGAACATAAAAAACATTCCTTAATTTCTGATACGGATACGAAACGCGATATTCGTAAAAAGGAAACTTCTATTATCAAAAAGATAATGAAATATTTTATGATTGCACTTTTAGTAATTGTCCTAGTAGGGGGATTCTTTACTTGGAATTACATTAAAGGAGAAACACAACCAGTTGATACAGCTCAAACAGAACTTGTTTCATTTGAAATTGAACAAGGCGCATCTGTCAAAGAAGTATCAAAAGCACTTGAAAAAGAAGGGATTATCCGTAATTCGAAGCTGTTTAATTTCTATTTGAAATTCAAAAACGTTTCTGGATTTAAATCAGGATTGTACCATGTTTCTAAGAGTATGACACTCGACGAAATTATCGCGGAACTTTCTGGTCAAGGAAAAGATAAAGATCAAAACGCGACTAAGGTTCTGATTCGTGAAGGGGAACAACTAACAGAAATCGCTAAAGAAGTTGAGAAATCTACAAAATACTCTGCCGAAGATTTTATGGCAAAAGTTCAAGACGAAGACTTCTTACGTTATTTAGTTCAAAAATTCCCTAAATTATTGACTCAATCGTATAATGGCTACCAAGTGAAATATGTACTTGAAGGATACTTATTCCCAGCGACATATGATATGAATGACTCAAAAACACTTCAAATGTTAATTACAGAAATGGTTGCTAAAACAGATGAAGTCATGTCGAAATACTACGATAAGATTTTAGCAAGTGACTATACATTACAAGAAATTATGGCAATGGCTTCTTTAATCGAAAAAGAAGGGACTAAACTAGAAGATCGTAAGAAAATCTCTAGCGTATTCCATAACCGTATTAAAGAAAATATGAAGCTTCAAACAGATGTATCTGTTCAATACGCTTTAGGCGAACACAAAGAAGCCCTTTCTTTAGAAGATTTAGAAGTAGATTCTCCATACAACTTATATCAAAACTATGGCGTAGGGCCTGGACCATATAATAGTCCAAGTGAGGATGCTATCGTAGCAGCGTTAGAACCAGAGAAAACAGATTACTTATACTTCCTAGCAGATATTCATACAAAAAAAATCTACTATGCGAAAACGTATGAGGAACATTTAGAGTTAAAAGCTAAGTATATCGATAATAAGGAGTAGGTCATGGAAAAGAAAAAGCCAATCGTTATCGGAGTTACAGGTGGTTCTGGGAGTGGGAAAACAAGTGTGAGTCGTAAAATTTTGGAGAACTTTCCAGATTTAACGATTTGTAAAATTGATCAAGACTACTATTATAAAGATCAAAGTCATATGCCATTTGAAGAACGTTTAAAAACGAACTATGACCATCCATTTGCTTTCGATACAGATTTATTAATTGAGCATATGAATAAATTAATCAATTTTGAATCGATTGAAGAACCAGTATATGATTACGAAAATCATACAAGAAGCGATAAAACGATTCATCAAGAACCAAAAGATGTCATCTTAATTGAAGGGATTTTAATTCTTGAAGATAAACGTTTACGGGATTTAATGGACATTAAGGTGTATGTGGATACAGACGATGATATTCGTATTATTCGCCGTATTAAACGTGACATGGTAGAACGTGGAAGAACACTTGATTCAATCATTCATCAATATATGTCTGTTGTAAAACCTATGCATCACCAATTTATTGAACCAACGAAAAAATTTGCGGATATTATTATCCCAGAAGGTGGTTCAAATACAGTAGCGATTGACTTAATGACTACAAAAATTGCTTCAATTTTATCTCATTTAAATTAAATTGTTAACCCCTAGGAAAGCTTATCCTAGGGGATTTTTATGAGATGAGTGTTTAAAATCGAATTAAAATTTGAAATAAGACTTGCAATCTCGGTTATAAAATGTTAAAGTTTTAGCATTGTAGATTGAGATAATCTAAAAAAACGATATAGGGGAGAATCGTATGACTGAAAAAGTATTTCCAATGACGCTTGAAGGGAAAGCAAAACTTGAAGCTGAATTAGAAGAATTAAAAGTCGTTAAACGTAAAGAAATCGTAGAGCGTATCAAAATTGCGCGTAGCTATGGTGACTTATCTGAAAACTCTGAATATGAATCAGCTAAAGATGAGCAAGCATTCGTAGAAGGACGTATTTCAACGTTAGAAAAAATGATTCGTTTTGCGGAAATCATCGATGATAACAATGTAGAAAAAGATGTTGTTTCACTAGGAAGAAAAATTACGTTTATCGAATTACCAGATGGAGACGAAGAAACTTACACAATCGTGGGTAGTGCAGAAGCAAACCCAGTTGAAGGTAAAATTTCAAATGACTCTCCAATTGCCAAAGGAATTATTGGTAAAAAATTAAATGAAGAAGTGGTGATTCCAACACCAGGCGGAGAAATGAAGATCAGAATTATTGATATTCAATCTGCGTAATCGATTCATTTGAAAACGAGAAGAGCTAGGAAATGTCCTAGCTCTTTTTTGTTGGATTTCATCCTTAAGTCTGATGGATTCATTTTTAATTCATGATAGGATTGAACGTGAGAAGATGGTATACTAATACCTGTAACGGAGGTGAGAAGATGAATAAACTGAAACGAATACTAATTGTACTATTAATGGGAGTGATTGTCTCCGCTATTGAAATGACTTCAAAATTGGGCCTCTTCATCTTCTTTTCAATTGGGGTCGCCATTACAATGTTCAGTTTTATTGTTTTTAGACGTGTTAAATTTTTAAGAAATAGTGGAATGTGCTTTGGGGCACTCTTTATCATTTTACCGCTTCTATCTACTGCGGGTATTTGGCTAGGAATGATTGGGGCATTGCTCCTGTTATTCTTTACTAAAGATACGTTCTCAATCGCTTCTTTATCAGGGATGTTTTCGAAAAAAGGCCGACAAGAATATATTTTTGTTGATTCTCACGAAGATACTCCGACGCCTGGAGAAATCCATCGCTATGATTGGTTTGGAAATCAAGAAGTGGGGAACGAACCATATGAGTGGAATGATATCAATGCAGGGCAGCTTGTAGGGGATACCATTATCGACTTAGGAAATACGATTCTTCCTGCCAAGGAAAATGTGATCGTCATCAGAAAAGGATTTGGTCGTGTTCGAATTCTAGTACCGTACGGGGTAGGTGTGATGATTCATCATCATGCATTTGGCGGTCAAGTGGAATTTGAAGGCCAAACATACGCATTAAGTAATGAATCTATTCAGTTATATAGTTCAGGATACAATCGCAGCACGAAGAAGATTAAGATTTATACAACGATTGTCGCTGGGAAAATTGAGGTGATTGAAGCATGAAGCAACGCCTCGTTAAAAGCTGGATGCTTTATTCAGCAGTGTACAGCTTTATTAGTACCATTTTCCTATTCCTATTCCGCAAATGGATTCGCTATGAAATAGTAGAGACACTAAGCATTCAAGAGATTCTTGGTACGATTACACTGTTTCTATTATTGATTTTATTCTTTGGCTTTGTGACTGCTGCAGCGATGTTGATTTTAAATCGTCAAGCAGAGCGTAAAATTGGTGAGCAGTTACTCATGATTCAAAAGGCCAAGCATAGACTTGTAAAAGAAGAAGATAGCCCAAATTGGATTATGGAAGCAACAGTTGTAGATTTAAATGATTTCTACGAACAAACGGCTGCACTTTCAGAACGATTAGAAAAATTATCATTAGAAGTACAGCAATTAGGAAGCAAACCACAGTTCTTAGGGACTGAAACAAAAGAACAAGTCATTCAAGAAGAGAGACGCCGTATCGCTCGCGAATTACATGATTCTGTGAGCCAGCAGTTGTTTGCGGCGATGATGATGATTTCTGCCTTAAACGAACGTGCCGACAAGTTTGATGAGAAGGAACAAAAACAATTGAAGATGATTGAACATGTCCTCTCACAAGCACAATCAGAGATGCGTGCATTGCTTCTTCACCTACGTCCGATTTCACTGGAAAGCAAATCGTTGAAAGCCGGTATCGAAGGATTACTCGTCGAATTACAAACGAAAGTACAAATGAAGATTCATTGGGATATCGAAGACGTGAAACTTCCAGAAGGTGTCGAAGACCATCTCTTCAGAATCGCTCAGGAACTTCTATCGAATACATTGCGTCATTCGCACGCAACAACTTTAGAAGTGTATTTACGACAACTAGACTCCACGGTTCTCTTTAAGATAGAGGATAATGGCGTTGGATTCAATAGCGAGGAAATTCTTCCAGGAAGCTATGGAATTAATAATATGAAAGAAAGAGTGCAAGGGCTCGGTGGACAGGTGAGAATTGTCAGCTTCCCAAATCAAGGAACGACAATTGAAATCAAGATTCCGCTCAGTCGTCACATGGAGGATGAACAATGATTAATGTATTACTAGTAGACGATCACGAAATGGTGCGACTAGGCGTGTCTTCGTATCTGTCGATGCAAGATGACATCGAAGTGATGGATGAAGCCAAAAATGGCCGTGAAGGTGTTGAAAAAGCACTATCCTTAAAACCAGATATTATTCTCATGGACCTTGTGATGCCTGAGATGGATGGAATTGAAGCGACAAAGGAAATTCTTGAAAAGTGGCCAGAAGCGAAAATTATCATCTTAACGAGCTTTATTGATGATGAGAAAGTTTTTCCAGCCATCAATGCTGGAGCAAAGAGCTATATCTTAAAAACAGCTTCTGCTTCTCAAATCGCAAAAGCTATCCGAGATACGTATAATGGTGATGGCGTGTTTGAGCCACAAGTCACGGATAAACTCGTGAATCGTATTCAAATGAAACAGCAACATTTCTTACACGAAGATTTAACGCAGCGTGAATTAGAAGTGTTACTCTTAATCGCACAGGGGAAATCCAACCAAGAAATTGCAGACGAGTTGTTTATCACATTGAAGACTGTGAAGACGCACGTATCGAATATTCTTTCAAAATTAGGAGTAGAAGACCGAACACAAGCAACGATTTATGCATTTAAGCATCAACTGATTAAAATGTAACGAAAAGCCAATCTTGTTCTTACAAGATTGGCTTTTTTGATGAAAGTAATTTCTACAAAAGTGTGATAGTTCAGTGATTTTCACCCGTTTCTGAAAGTAGTTACTAAAAATAATCGTAATATTGAAAATGTTTTCTAAGGTGAGTATACTAAAAATGTAAGGGTTTTACTAAAAATAGAAGGAGGCTGTTTATGAGATTACAAGGTCAATTAATTGTATCATGCCAAGCATTGCCGCATGAACCATTACATAGTGATTATATTATGGCTCGTATGGCAGTTGCTGCACAGGAAGGAGGAGCGAAAGGAATTCGTGCCAATTCAGTGATTGACATCAAAGCGATTAAAGAGGCTGTCGATTTACCAGTTATTGGAATTATTAAACGTGATTATGATGATGCCGACGTCTTTATTACCGCTACGATGAAAGAAATTGACGAATTGATGACAGTGAAACCAGAGATTATTGCTCTGGATGCTACTACATCGACTCGACCAAATGGACAAACGCTAGATGATTTCTATCATGAAATCAGAGCCAAATATCCAGAACAATTATTGATGGCAGACTGTTCTACGGTAGAAGAAATGATTCATGCTGATGAACTCGGCTTTGATTTTATCGGAAGTACTTTAGTAGGCTACACCAAACAAAGTGAAGGCGACAAAATTGAAGAAAATGACTTTGAAATCTTGAGAACAGTGTTAGCACGAATCAAACATCCACTTATTGCAGAAGGCAATATCGATACACCTGAAAAGGTGAAACGTGTGCTTGAGTTAGGTGCGTATAGTGTCGTTGTCGGTTCAGCGATTACTCGTCCACAACTCATCACGAAAAAATTTGTTGATGCGATTCAACAAGTAGAAAAAGATTAAACATCACTGATTTATAGTTAAGGGGGAAAACCATATGTTTAAAGTCTTACAAAAAATAGGGAAGGCCTTTATGTTGCCGATTGCCATTTTACCGGCAGCAGGTTTGTTATTAGGGATTG
>CALCML010000238.1 GCA_937967765.1 uncultured Carnobacterium sp. | reverse complement strand
TTTTAAATAAAAAGAAAGGCTCGCAGAAATTTTCTGCGGCCTATTTATGTGTTTAGATTTTTTCAAGAAGCATTGCAGCAATACGCTCCACATCACGGTTACTTCCACGTAGCTCAAATTCATCAAGCACTGGAAAGCCAAAGCGTTCTGAATACTGACGAGCAGTGAGGCAGAATTGCTTATTGAAGTTACGATTTCCGCTACCAATTACACCAAAGCAATGTGCGTAATTATGTTCATAGGCTAAGAAATCACCGAGTGGATTCGTTAGGACTTCGACGTCTCCGTTATCCACGCCATTTCCACCTTCCAAGTAAGTTGGAAGAAAGGCAACGAATGGTTTACCTACTTTGAAGTAGTCTTCTTGGCCTTTGACAAGGTCTTTCACATTCGTTAGTGTCACGTTTAAAGAGGGTTCCAAAAAGCGTAAATGGTCTTTTAAACGAGTGACAAAGTTATGTGTATTTCCGGTTAAACTAATATAAATAATGGGTAATTCTTTCGACATTGAGCGACCTCCTGAAAGACATTTTGTTGTCTATAAGTATACCGCACTTTCCTAAATCCTTCTAGAGGGTGTTTTTAAACTTTTAAAAATCGTGAAAATCGGCTATAATACTTGAGAATAAACACGAAGGAGATACTCATGTCACACTTAAAAGAAGAAGTACAATCTCGCAAGACCTTTGCGATTATTTCCCACCCGGATGCTGGGAAAACAACGATTACAGAACAATTACTCTTATACGGGGGTGCGATTCGTCAAGCCGGTACCGTAAAAGGGAAGAAAACAGGGAAGTTTGCAAAATCTGACTGGATGGAAATCGAAAAACAACGTGGGATTTCTGTTACGAGTTCAGTAATGCAAGTAGAATACGACGGAAACCATATTAATATCGTGGACACACCAGGGCACGAGGACTTCTCAGAAGATACGTACCGTACATTAATGGCCGTGGATAGTGCTGTGATGGTCATCGACAGTGCTAAAGGGATTGAGCCGCAAACGAAGAAATTATTCGAAGTTTGTAGTATGCGTGGAATTCCAATCTTTACATTCATCAATAAATTAGACCGTGATGGACGTGAACCGCTAGAATTAATCGCGGAACTAGAAGAAGTATTAGGCATTGACGCGTATCCAATGAACTGGCCAATGGGGATGGGAAAAACATTCTTAGGGTTATATGACATTTACAACAAACGTGTAGAATTGATGCATCCAGAAGAGAATGATGATAATGACTTCTTACCATTGAATGAAGATGGCGAAGTGGACGGCGATTATGCTTTCAAACAATCTACGCTTTATAGCCAAGCAATCGAAGATGCACAACTCTTATTAGAAGCAGGAAATGCATTCGATGAAGAGAAGATTGCGGCTGGTAAATTAACACCAGTATTCTTCGGGTCGGCGTTAACAGGATTTGGGGTTCAAACATTCTTAGATGCATTCGTTGATTTTGCGCCAAGTCCATCTGCTA
>CALCML010000237.1 GCA_937967765.1 uncultured Carnobacterium sp. | reverse complement strand
TTCACGTTCCTTCCGGTGTTCCGGTCCAACGTTCCATTTCTGAACGCGATTGCTCACATCCTGGTTTTTATTTAGTAGCTTTTTTCTCTAAATAGTCACCGATTGCTTGGGTGATGAAGACGATGATTAACATGATAATTGTAGCTACCACGATAACGTCTCCTTGGAATCGGTTATAACCTCGTGAGATGGCTACGTTACCGATACCGCCGGCACCAAACGCTCCGGCCATGGTTGTTAAACCAATTAAGCTGATAATTGTTAGTGAGCTTGCACGGATTAAGCTTGGCAAGCCTTCTTTTAAGTACACGCGGAAGATAATTTCTAGCGGTGTACATCCCATTGCTTCACTCGCTTCGATAACCCCTTTATCTACTTCGGTCAACGCTAATTGCACTTGACGAGAGTAGAATGGAACGGTTGCGAATACTAGCGGAACGATGGCTCCTGGAATACCGATAGTTGTTCCGACAATTGCACGAGTTACTGGAATCAGTAACATAGCAAGAATGATAAACGGAATTGAACGGAATAAGTTCACGACTTTATCAAGTACCACGTACACTGGTTTATTTTCAAGGATGTTTCCTTCACGCGTCACAACTAGTGTCACACCTAAAGCGATCCCTAAGATACCAGCGATTATTCCAGTTAACCCAACCATGATTAATGTATCAATTGTTGCTTTTTGGATTTCCGTCCATACTTTTGCATCGATGTTTGGAAACCAAGTTTTAAAATCAATAAAGGCTAATGAATTCATCTTAGGCACCTCCCTTTTCTTCTAAGACTTCTACTGAAACACCTTGTCCTTTAATGTAAGAAAGTGCACTTTCGATGCTTGCTTGTTCACCAGATAAACCAACCAATAATGTTCCTACTGGAGTTTCTTGGATGATTTCTACGTTGGCGAATAAGATGTTCGCTGCTACTTGGAATTGAGTCGATAATTTCGTAATCAACGGTTCTCCTGTTGAAGCACCGACGAATGAAATTTTCACTAAGTAATCTCCATCTTTCAGATTCAATAACTGTTCGTGTGAGAGAACTGTTTCAATTCCTTGGTTGATATGAGTTGCTGTATCTATGAAGTCCTTTGTTAAGCTTCGTTGTGGGTTAGTAAAGATATCAAGCACTGTTCCTTGCTCAATCACTTCACCGTCTTCCATTACGGCCACCTTATTACAAATTTCTTTTACGACTTGCATCTCATGCGTGATAATCACAATCGTAATTCCTAATTGCTCATTAACTTTCTTCAATAACTCTAAGATTGAGTAAGTTGTTTTAGGGTCTAGCGCACTTGTCGCTTCGTCACAGAGCAATACGTCTGGGTCATTGGCTAACGCACGGGCAATCGCCACACGTTGTTTTTGTCCCCCAGAAAGTTGGCTTGGATAGCTATTTGCTTTATCTTCAAGACCAACTAATTGCAGTAGAGAGTCAACCTTCTCTTTAATTTCCTGTTTAGTTAACTTCACCAATTTTGGTTCCGCGGTTGGATCAACAGCTGTTTCCCCTTCTTCCACTAGCGGTTTCTTCGCTTTTTTCAGCGGGAAAGCCACATTGTCAAAGACGCTTAACGTATTCATTAAGTTGAAGTGTTGGAAAATCATCCCAATTTTCTTACGTGCGTCACGCAATTCATTTGGTTTCAATTTCAATAAATCTACGCCATTAACTTCCACACTTCCACTAGTAGGACGTTGAAGTAAGTTAATGGTACGAACTAGAGTACTTTTACCAGCACCACTATATCCGATAATTCCATAGATATCCCCGTCTTCCACATCGACAGAAACATTTCGAACGGCATTTACGACTTTCTTACCTTGCGTAAAGGTCACGTCGATATTTTCTAATTTAATCATGTGTTCTCCTTTCTTTTGCTCAAACAAAAATCGTCCCCTCACTAACATGGGTTAGCAAAAGGACGAGTCAAATTCTCGTGTTACCACCTTTGTTTATAGTATTCTCACAAATACTATCTCAGTCTGTTTCAATCAAAACAGAAAGCTGTATCGGGCTTACCCGTAATCGTCTAATCATTCGACGACTAACACTCCGAGGCCATCTTCAAAGCTTCTACTAATGTCTCTTCTCACCAACCGAGACTCTCTACTGAAAAGTTCCACTTTTACTCTTCTCATCAACGTGTCTTATAAACATGTTAATAGGATACCAGCAAACCACCTTCTAGTCAATTACCACTTTTTTATCACCAGTTATAACTATTGGTTATACCAAAATTAATACTACTATATAATAGCTAATATTTCTCTACCTTTTTATTTTCTTGTACAATGAGGGTGATAACCTCGAAAGGAGCTTTCCTATGAAACCAGAATTAATTCCTTATAAAACTATGCCGACCTGGACGGCAGAAACATTACCAGAACCATTTAGAAAAATGCATAATACAAAAGTGGGCACATGGGCTCACCTCACGATTTTAGAAGGAGCTCTTACTTTTTATGAACTCGATGAAGACGGAAATGTTTTAGCGGAGCATCTCTTTACGAAAGATTCTGAGATTCCATTCGTAGAACCTCAAGCTTGGCACCGCGTTTCACCTGCCAGCGATGACTTGAAATGTTATCTCACTTTTTATTGTACGCCTGAAGATTACTTTGCAAAAAAATACGACCTCACTCGTACGCATTCGGAAGTGATTGAGGCGACGCCGAAATTCCCTAAAGGAAAAGTGCTCGATTTTGGAAGTGGCGAAGGAAGAAACAGCTTGTACTTAGCGAAAAAAGGCTTCGATGTAACTTCACTCGATATCAACTCGATGAGCCTTGCGAAATTAGCACAGATTGCGGAAGCGGAACGGCTTGATATTGATATTCAACCTTATAATATTGAGAGTGCGGATATTCCAGGCGGACTCTATGACGTCATTATCTCAACAGTAGTCTTAATGTTCTTAGATCCGTATGCAATTCCAGATGTGATTGAAAATATACAATCACATACGGCACCTGGTGGATTTAACCTAATTGTAGCAGCCATGTCGACAGAAGACGCACCTTGCCCAGTAAACTTCCCTAAGACTTTTGCAAGCGGCGAATTGAAAGACTACTACGCAGGCTGGACATTGCATAAATATAATGAAGACTTTGGTCAACTGCATAAAACAGACGAAAACGGCAATCGTATTAAAATGAGATTTGTGACCATGTTGGCGCAAAAGTAAGGATGTGAGCAATCGCAATATACTAAATAAAACACGAAAAAGGACATCAGCAAATTTGCTGATGTCCTTTCTATTATCTTGTGTAGTTGGACGCGAAGACTCACATCCTGGTGTAGTTGAGCTCGCAATCGCAGAAATGGCGTGCGTTTCCCGAAACATCCGCGGAACGTTTCACGTCCCTTCTTTCAATTTCAAATTCTTCGCACTGTGAAGAATTTTCCAACGTTCCATTTCTAAACGCGATTTCTCACATCCTATAGTTGAACTCGAAAAGGCAGAAACGACGTCCACTTCGACAAATAGCCGCACGACTGCGAGCAGTCCCTTGCGTTATTTGTCTCCAGTGATTCGTTTCTTAACGCCTTTTCTCGTATCCTTTTATTTGATATACAATGTATCGCCTTTCAACACAAAGGTTGTACCTTCAGTGATGGTTTCACCTGTTAAGACCAAGACGTCTTTTCCATCTTTTGTTTCATCAACAACTCGATATTCGCCGTCTTTTTTAACAACTAGCACATTATATTTTAAGTTTTTCTCTTCTTCTGTAGTAGGAATTACAAGTGCTTCTGTTACTCCTGTTAATTCAACTGCTTTTGAGAAATCATTGTTTTTAACAATATAGAATTTACCATCTTTTTTGACGATATTATATCCTTCTCCGATTTCTTTATTCATTTCAGCACTCTTCAACTCTTCTGATTCAGTTGTTGAGTTTTTGTCTTTAACGCTATCCGCTGCTTGTT
>CALCML010000236.1 GCA_937967765.1 uncultured Carnobacterium sp. | reverse complement strand
CTCCAATCGAACGGAAAATATTCGATAGTAAATTATAAGCCATTGAGGAGAAAATACCGCCAAAGATGACGATTAAATAATCATAAGCTCCATCAATAATTTCGGATGGTGTCTGCATGATTTCTAGAATTTGTCGACAGAAAATCATACTCAGTGCGGTTAATACAATCGCCACAGCAATCGAAATTAAAATGGAAACATAAAAGCTATGTTTCACGCCCTTATAATCCTTGGCACCAAACCGTTGCGCTAATGGAATCGCAAGACCAGCCGTTAACCCTGTCGCAAACCCAATAATTAAAAAGACAATACTTCCAGTAGACCCAACCGCAGCTAACGCCTGCACACCAATGGTACGACCTACGATAAAGGTATCCGCCATATTGTATAATTGTTGGAATAAGTTCCCAATTAATAGCGGGATTGTAAAATTCCAAATCAATTTTAGTGGTTTTCCACTCGTCATATCTTTAGCCATGAGACACCCTCCTCTTCAAAATTTAGCAAGTCATAGTATAAAACATTCCGCTTAAAATGAACAGAGGTTTGAAAAAATTTCTTTTAAGAAAATAGCTTCTATGCTAAAATAAGACTGAAAAGAGGCGAATGTTATGGCAGATTTTGATAAAAATAGAATTGCAAAAATGCAACAATACTTAACAGATGTAACAGACCCTGAATTTAAAGGGAGCGCCACCGACAAGACTGTCGCTATGGCCGAATTATTTAATTACTATCATTCGGATTGGAAAGCTGATGCGAGTCACTTCGTCGATCAAAACTTAGAACTCTTCGACGATGAAAAAATGCAAATGCTCTTTCGAAACTCAAATGCAGGACGCAAATCCCCACATACCATCATCCGACAAGAATCAAAAAGTAAGTATAAACGCCCGATGAGACCGGGGGAAGATTAAAAACAGGATACGAGAAAAGGCGCTTAGAAACGAACCACTGGACCGGAGTAACGCAAAGGACTTGGTACAAGTCGTGCGGATACTACGGGAAGTGGACGTCGTTTCTGCCTTTTCGAGTTCAACTACTAGGATACGAGACCGAACTCAACTACTAGGCAGAAAGACAGAAGACAAGAAAAACCTCACAGTGTGAGGTTTTTCTGCTTTCATTGAATTTCAAATCATTCGCACTGCGAATGATTTCCGCAAAGTTTATTAGATTGAATCGCGAGCGATGAAAAGAAAGTCAATAAACCACTGCGCAGGGGCACATAACCTCCTGCAGAGCAAAGCACAAACATAACACACCGCCACCTCGTGTGGCGTATACATACACATTA
>CALCML010000235.1 GCA_937967765.1 uncultured Carnobacterium sp. | reverse complement strand
TACGCCAGTAGAAATGGAAGTGCCGACATTTGGGCATCTCTTTAAACGCTTTGCCTTTGAAGGGGGAACTATCTGTCTCTTAAGTTCGATTTTGGTCTTGTTCCAATTGGTGGATTCATTCTCTGTGTATAATGTGTTAACCAATCAAGGAATGCTTCCGGAAGTCGCAAAAGACCTCAAGGGGATTTACGATAGAGGGCAGCCGCTTGTTCAATTAGGAATGGTTGTCGGAGTCGGATTTTCATCAAGCTATATGCCGATGTTATCACGTGCCTTTAAGAAAGGGCATGACTTGGAATTTAAGAGACTGTCAACGTCACTTCTTCGAATGACGATTACCTTCTCGGTAGTTGCAACGATGGGGATGATTGCCATCTTGCCGTGGTTAAATACTGCACTTTTTGGAGATGCCAATGGACAGGCAGTGCTCCTTGTCTATGTCACTAGTATTTTCTTTGCATCTGTGATTATGTCGCTGCACGGCATTTTCCAAAGTCAGCATCAATATCCAAAAACGCTGCTTGCACTCACTGCTGGTCTCGCAGTGAAAGTTGGTACGAACTACTTATTCGTAGCAATGTTTGGAACGCTCGGGGCTAGCCTTGCGACAGCACTAGGACTTTGTGTCATGATGGGTGTGATGATGGCTTTTGCAAAAGAGATTATGATCAGTGTCTTACGTGACGGGAATTTTATGCAGTTACTTTGTGGCATTGCACTTGGCATGACGGTCATTGTTTCGGTATTATCATACGGAGCATGGCATTTTGCAGGGCTGCAAGATTCAAGAACGATGGCCTTTGTCTTTTCAATCGTCTTTGCCTTTATAGGAGTTGTAATTTTCCTGGCTGGAACGATGAAATGGAATTTATTCACCAAACGCGAATGGGTGCTAATTCCAAAAGGAAAGACTTTATTACGTAAATTTAGTAGAAAAGAGGAAAACGATGAGACTCGATAAATTTTTAAAAGTATCACGATTAATCAAACGCCGTACGGTTGCTAAAGAAGTAGCCGACAAGGGACGCGTGTTTATCAATGATAAAGTGGCGAAATCTTCAACAGACGTCAAAGTCGGAGATAAAATCGCGATTCAATTCGGGAACAAACATGTCTTAGTACAAGTTGAAGCATTGCTAGATTCAACGAGAAAAGAAGACGCTAAGGAAATGTTCACGATTCTTGAAGAGAAGCTGATTAAAGAAGAGCCTTTAGAATTATAATGAATGGGAGAATACGGCAAGTTTGTCGTATTCTTTTTTTATGTAGAAATCTATCTGTTTTGAATGCGTTTTCTGTTGACAAAAAAATAAAAAAAGAGTAATATTAATAGTACTTTTTTAAAAGAAATAAGGAGGGGAAACCGTGGATTTAAATGCAATTAATTTTTTTCAACCATTTAATGCAATGATGGAATTACGTCACTTTTTGGCGATTTTAATTTCATGTGTTTGTGGACTTGCCATCGGTTACGAACGTACCTCCAGAAATAAACAAGCAGGGGTCAAGACCCACATGATTGTGGCGCTCACTTCTTGTTTGATGATGATTATATCAAAGGAAGCCTTCGTTGATACACCGCATTACGATACAGCGCGTGTGGCCGCTCAAGTGGTCAGCGGTATCAGCTTTATTGGTGGGGGGATCATCTTCATGCGTGAAAAACGCGTGAGTGGACTGACCACCGCTTCAGGGATTTGGGCCACAGCCGGAATTGGGCTTGCGATTGGCGGAGGATTTTGGTTCTTCGGTTCCCTTTGCGCCGCAATTATCGTTATCGTTCAAAAGTTGGCCTACCAACCACTCTTACAAGGAAAACAACGACAAGTAAATATTTACTGTGAAATTCCAGACCCAACAATTGTGCAGTCAATTTATAATTACTGCCACTTCGAAGACTATCAATCGATTCAAGTCGAAGCGCGCGAACTCGATGGCGAAAAATACGAGCTCGTGATTCGCATTCATAATGACGAAGAAATCATTATCGAAAACTTGAAAAACTACATTCGCGAAACGGAAAATCAAGTGGTCATTAAA
The DNA here is from genome assembly GCA_937967765.1 of uncultured Carnobacterium sp. Taxonomy (GTDB): domain Bacteria; phylum Bacillota; class Bacilli; order Lactobacillales; family Aerococcaceae; genus Granulicatella. The sequence continues at coordinate 2,530 of CALCML010000235.1, read as the reverse complement.
CGCGTGAAACTCCGTACAGAAGATGTAAACTAAAAAATATAGATAAACTACAAATGATTCCGCTTATCCTAACGGATATCTTCATAATAACTGTAATGTTGCACCGGTTCGAGCCTTCTGTCTCTCACCTTCGAAGCTTCAAACGCGGAGTAAGGTATAAGACCTACTCCGCGTAATTCACATTCGATGCGTATCACATTACTGTTATTATAGAATCCGTTAGTCTTTGCGGAATCATTTTTTGCCTTTTAAATTTTTCTACGGGTTTAATTTTTGACAAAAAAAGGGTGTTCAAAATAAGTTTACAAAAATTTATAAAAAATCTTAGTGTAACCATGGACGATGAGCGTCATTCTTGTTATACTCAGTTTGTATAAGTAAAAAAGGAGACAATTAAGGTGACGAAAGAAACACAACAAAGAAATTCGAATGTAATTTCAATGAACAACAAGTTAAATCAGAAAAAACCTTCTACTCCCGTTTTCAAGAGTCACTCACTAATGACTAAACTGATTTTAGTCGGTGTGATTGCCATTTCGGGATCAATGATTGTCGGGATTGGGAACCAATTTAGCCAAGCAAATCAATTAGATCAAAAAATTGAACAAGCAAAGGCTGAAAAAGAATTTGCTGAAAAGCAAAAAGAATCGTTAACACAGCAAGTGGAACTTCTTCAAAGCGATGAATATATCGCGAAGTTAGCACGTAGTGAATATTATTTAAGCAAAACTGGAGAAATCATCTTCAGCACGCCAAATGACACTGCAGAGCATAAAGCCCAACAAGCAAAAGAAGAAGTCGAACAAGGGGAAACTGTTGTTAAGGTGACGACTCAAAACCGTTAGGCAATGAATCTTTTTGATACGTCAAGCGTGTATCGAAAAGGGAATAATGAAGGAGGAACGCTTTTTATATGTCAATCGAAGTAGGAAACGTAATCCCTGGTAAAGTTACTGGAATTACAAATTTTGGAGTTTTTGTGGATTTAGGAGATCGTAAGACAGGTCTTGTTCACATTAGCGAGGTGTCTGATTCATACATTCAAGATATCAAAGAAGTTTTAAAAGTTGGAGACGAGGTTAAAGTGAAAGTCATGACGATTGCGGATGATGGCAAAATTAGCCTTTCAATTCGTCGTGCCGTTGATAAACCAAAAGAAGATTCTTCTGACAAACCACGTGCAAAGAAACCTTTCACACCGCGTAATGACTCTCAAGACTTTAAGAAAAATCGCTCTGCTAGCAGAACTTCAGCTCCATACGAAAAGAAATCTCCTTCGCAAGCAAAAGCAACAGATTTCGATTCTCTAATGAGTTCCTTCTTGAAAGACTCTGAAGACCGTTTAACTTCATTGAAACGTAACACTGAAGGGAAACGTGGGGGCCGTGGCGGTCGCCGTTCATAATGAAACCATCAATCTCTTCTGGTGAAAACTGGAGGAGATTTTTTTGACAGAAAGGAGAGGCCAATGCAACATCAACTAACAGCGTTTTTTAGAAGAAATGTAGAAAACTATACTGAGAAAAAATATGTGCTTGCCGTATCCGGTGGCGTCGATTCGATGGTTCTTTTGAATGCGATGATCACTCTTTTTGGAGACGATGCAAAAGATCGACTTGTAGTGGCCCATGTCAACTATGGACTAAGAGCACAAGCCGAGGATGAGGAGCAACTCGTTCATCGTTATTGTAAGCTTCATCAAATTCCAATCGAGACAAAGCATTGGCACGAAGTAGAGGGAGAGACGACTTCTGAGAAATCGTTACGTGATTTTAGGTATGATTTCTTCCGTGCAGTGACGAAAAAGCAGGAGGCGGACTATTTAGTATTGGCGCATCACCAAGATGACCAAATGGAGACTGTTTTAATGAAATGGTCGCGTGGAAGTACGCTGGAAGGTCTTTCTGGGATGAAGGAAAGACGTTACGTTAAAGAATTGGACATTTTACGTCCATTCCTATCCTTTGAGAAAAAAGAACTCTATCAAGAGGCTAAGAAATATGACGTTCCTTATTTAGAAGATGAATCGAATGAATCAGATGACTATACAAGAAACAGATATCGTCATCATGTCATCCCATTTTTAAAAGAGGAAAATCCAAATGCCGGAAGCCACTTTCAAAAGAGCGCGCAGATGATTGCGGATGCGGTAGCGTGCTTGATGCCCATCCTAGAAGAAAAACAAGAACAGCTCTTCCAAAGAGGGAAAAAGAAAGTCACATTCCACCGCGAAGCCTTCCTCAAAGAACCGATAGAAATGCAACGCTTGCTCTTGCAACAAGTGCTGATGCAAATGGACACGACGATTTCTGTGGTGCAAATGGAACAAATCTTAGAAAAGGTTGGTTCCGAAAAGGCGCAACTCATGCTGGACCTTCCAAATGGCTGGAAGTTCAAGAAACGTTACGAGGAATGTTCATTTGAAAAGGGACGTCAAAAAGTCGTTCCAAATATTGAATATGTATTGGAAAAACTGGAAGATACCTTAATTCGTCCAAACGAAGATGAGCAAATCTTGCTCACTACAGGA
>CALCML010000234.1 GCA_937967765.1 uncultured Carnobacterium sp. | reverse complement strand
ATCCACTTTTGATATCCACGCACGAGTGCAATCATGATTTTTTTCATATCGATACTGCTTTCTTAATTAATGAATCTGAAGAAGGCTTGCGTTCCTTCTGCTGCAATCACTGTATAAACGTATAATGTGACTGGTTTTGCGATTAAACAAATGACCACGAATTTCTTAAAAGTCATATGACTGAGTCCTGCAACCATACATAGGAAATCATCTGGGAATCCAGGAAGAATCAGTGCGCCAAAGAAGAAGCGCTCGAAGTGTTTTCCTTTGTCCAAATAACCGATATATTTATTGTACGTATCATCATCCACGAATGCCTTCGCCAACGTCTCACCGTAGCGACGCGCTAACCAGAAGTTGATACAAGAACCAATCATGATTCCCACAAAATTATAAATCCAGCCGTGAAGAGGCCCGAATACGATATGCCCGATGACACAAGTTAAGCCCCCCGGAATAATCGGGTAAACCACTTGCGTAATTTGAATCAAGATAAAAATTAAAATTCCTACCCAACCTGAGTGGGCAATGCTTTCACGGAACGGTCCGTCTATCGCGAAATAATCATTCTTGGCTACGAGCCATCCTAAAATAATCGTTAATATAATCCCGATAATCGTTACGATACGAATGATTTTACGATTGAGTTCTATTGCTTTTTGAGTGTCCACGATGTACTCCTTTTTTTTGTTGTTACATGCATTATAACAGAGATTGCTAAAAGTTCCTTTGCAACTTTCTTAGATTTTGTTTAAGATTCATTCTCTTCCAAATTCCAAGGCTTCACAACCGTGATATGTTCCATCAATGCTTCTTGTCGTCCAAGTTGCTCCAAGCGGGCTTTGCGACGTTCTTCGTAGCCACTGCAGATGAATTTCTCTTCGTCGGTTTCTGGAACGATGGCATCCACTGTAAAATCACCTTCGCCTTCACGAGGAAGTGCCACAAATGTCCAGAAACTTGTCGCTGCTAAATAGCGCTCACCGTTCAAGACATCTTCTCCGACCACTTTACAGAAAACTTCCATACTCTTCTTCCCTGTCCCTGAGATATACGTCTCTACGCAGACAGAATGTCCTAATGGAAGTGGTTTTAAATAGTTCATCGCGTCCACCGATGCCGTTACCGCAAGACGACGGCAATGACGAGATACGGTAATCGACGCACAGTCATCAATAATTCGTGTTAAATTCCCTCCGAATAAGGTGTTATGCATATTCACATCGAATGGGAAAATTCTACGCGCTTGAATCGCACGTGTTTGGCTACATGTTTTTGTACTCATTTGATTAACTCCTTGGATAGTTTACTGTTTCATTCTAACATGAATCTAAATTGCGTTCAAAGGCACTCAAATTGTGTTTTGGAGAATCCTTCGAATTTAATGATAATAGCGGTAACGTTGCACCGGTGAGAGCCACAAGTAGAAAAAAGACCCACAGTGTGAGTCCAGTTATCCCTGTTATTTTTTCTTTGAGCGTTTGGCTTCGTGGATCAGCTTCAACGCTCTCTTTCTTGTTTTGATATTTGGGCTCTTCATTTGACGATAAGCCGTTGCTAAATCTTGTTTCATTTACCTTACCTCCTCTTTTACCAGCTTGCTTTTTGAACGCCTGGAATCAATCCTTGATGCGCTAATTCTCTAAACTTAATACGAGACATTCCAAATTTACGCATCACTCCTCTTGGACGACCATCGATTTCATCGCGACGGTTGAGGCGGTTTGGGTTCGAATCTTTAGGGAGTTTTCTTAGCCCCTCAACGTCTCCAGCTTGCTTTAATGCATAGCGTTTTTCAGCGTAACGTTCGATGAGCGCTTGCTGTTTTTGATATTTTGCAATTTTAGATTTCTTTGCCATTTTCTTCTCTTCTTTCTAAATCGAAATAATTACGTTTTACATTGTATCAATTGTTCCTTTTAAAATCAAGTGGTTTACCCAAACAAAAAAGAGAGCTTCTTTCAAAGCTCTCTTATCTTATATTTTGCTTCAAAAATTAGTCGATTCCAACTTCTTTGCGCACAACGTCAGCAATACGTGTTACGTAGTCGTGAACAAGTTCGTCTGTTGGGGCTTCAACCATGACACGAACAAGTGGCTCTGTACCACTTGGACGTACGAGAACGCGGCCGTTCCCTGCCATTTCTGCTTCAACAGCATCGATGACTTCTTTAATCGCTGGAACTTCCATCACGCCATTTTTATCGCTCACACGGATGTTCACTAATTCTTGTGGGTATGTTGGTACTTCACTTGCTAATTCGCTTAATTTCTTACCAGTTTGTTTCATTACATTCATTAATTGAATTCCTGAAAGTAAGCCGTCCCCTGTTGTGTTCAAATCTAGGATAACGATATGTCCTGATTGTTCTCCACCGAAGTTGTAGTTGTTTTTACGCATTTCTTCAACAACGTAACGGTCACCTACAGCTGTTTGAAGGGCAACCATGCCTTCCGCTTCTACTGCTTTATGGAATCCTAAGTTACTCATAACAGTTGATACGATTGTATCTTTGCTGAGCGTTCCTTGGTTCTTGAAGTGTTTACCAAGGATGAACATGATTTTATCGCCATCAACGATTTCGCCATTTTCATCCACTGCGATACAGCGGTCGCCGTCTCCATCGAAGCTTAATCCAAGGTCTGCGCCTGTTTCTTTCACGAATGCCACTAACGCTTCTGGATGTGTTGATCCAACGCCATCGTTAATGTTCACGCCGTTTGGTTTGTCACCCATTGTGTGGAAGTCTGTGTCTAAATCAGCGAATAAACGCGTTAACATTGAAGCAGTTGCTCCGTTTGCGCCGTCTAAAGCGACTTTCATGCCTGATAATGAATCCACTGTGTTTTGTAGGAACTGGCTGTATTTCAATGTTCCTTCTAAATACTCATCCACTGTTCCTAATGCATCTGTAGAAGGACGTGGTAATGTGTCTTCCTCAGCATCTAACAATGCTTCGATTTGTGCTTCAGTTTCATCGGTTAATTTGAAACCGTCTGAACCAAAGAATTTAATTCCGTTATCTTGTGCTGGGTTGTGTGACGCTGAAATCATAACCCCAGCTACAGCCCCTTGCATACGTGTTAAGTACGCAACACCTGGAGTTGGAATGACTCCAAGTTGCATCACTTCAATCCCTACAGAAAGTAATCCTGCGATTAAAGCATGCTCTAATAATTGACCTGAAATACGAGTGTCACGACCCACTAATACGCGTGGATGTGCATTTCCTTCTGCTTGTTGCAATAAAACGTAACCGCCGTAGCGACCTAGTTTAAATGCTAATTCAGGTGTTAATTCTGCATTCGCTACTCCGCGAACGCCATCTGTTCCAAAATATTTCCCCATTGTGTTGTTCTCCTTCACCCGTTATTGGGCTTGTGTTGTTTGTTCTTTTGTGGTTTCTGCCGGTTCTTCTGTAGTAACAGTTTGTGTGGTCGACGCTTCTGTCGCCGTTAAACTGGTATTTGTCACCGTAATTGTAACCTCGATGGTTTCAGGTGAAATGCTATGCACCCCTGAAGGCAGCGTCAACGTAATTGTTTTCGTTGTCGACTGCGTAATATTGCTCACGTCCACCAATACAGGTATTGCCTTGATTTGGTCTAAGCTCGACTGAGCTCCTAAAATTGTAACTTGCTTAGTAGTAGAATTCAATAAATATGAATAG
>CALCML010000233.1 GCA_937967765.1 uncultured Carnobacterium sp. | reverse complement strand
CCGCAGAAATACAATCCTTGGGTTAATTTCGACTCTAAGGTTTTCGGGTTCACTTCTTTCAAATGAACGCCTCCACCGGTCACAAATCCCTTCTCAATCGGCAATGAGCCATTGACGGTAAAGCGGAAATTCGTAAGGGCTTCTTTAATCTGTGCCCAGTTGGCTTCACTTAAACGATTCACAGCTGTTTGGTCACTAATCCCCACTCTTGCCAGTAAAAACTCTACATAACGTTCAGGAAGCAACCCTTTCAAATGATTTTTAATCGATTTTAGAGGCGCATCCTCCACAAACGAACGAAATTGCGCATCGAGTTCAGCCTCACTCATGTCCGGTAATGCATCCAGACTCATCACGACTTCCTTCTTGCCTTCTTTCTCCTGCACTTGATGCACGAAGCTTGAACAACGTAAGACGGCAGGACCGCTCACTCCAAAATGCGTAAAAATCATATCCATCTGATGCGTCACAACGGGCTTCCCTTTGCCGTTTAAGACACTAAGCGCCACATTGCGAAGCGATAACGCACGAAGCTCGCCCTTTTGGATGAACTCCTCGCCACTCGTTAGCGGAACTTCTGTTGCAAAGAGCGGTGTAATCGTATGGCCAGCTACTTTCGCGATGCCATACCCATCCCCTGTCGAACCCGTCTTTGGATAAGATTTCCCACCAGTCGCTAGAATCACCGCATCGGCTTCAAGCTGCTCGCCATTATCCAACTCCACCACTCGCACAGCTCCATCGCTCACACGAATCGTCTTTACTTTCACATTCGTACGCACCTGCACGCCTAATTTCTTAATTTCTTGAATAAACGTCTCCAAAATCGTCTTAGCCGAATCTGTCACAGGAAACATTCTCCCGTGATCTTCTTCCTTCAAGCGCACGCCGCGACTCTCGAAGAACTGAATAATATCCTGATTATCAAATTGCGAAAAAGTACTATATAAGAATCGGCCATTTCCCGGGATGTGCTTCACGATTTCTTCCGGGGTACGACGGTTCGTCACGTTACAACGCGTTCCACCCGTATGTAATAATTTCTTTCCAAGGGTTGGATTCTTCTCAAGCAAAACGACTTCAGCACCATGCATCGCCGCACTGACCGACGCCATTAACCCGCTCGTTCCTCCACCAATAACAATAACTTTCATACTTGCCTCCAATTTTCTTTGTCCCAATC
>CALCML010000232.1 GCA_937967765.1 uncultured Carnobacterium sp. | reverse complement strand
GTCAATCTGCAGCTAAAGTGGTTAGCGCTGAAGAGTTCGGAAAGGATTTACGTCACGGACAATTAATCGATGTACGTGAAAAAGATGAATTCAAAGCGGCTCATATTTTAGGAGCACGTAACATTCCATATTCTCAATTTAAAGAACGTTTCATGGAATTGCGTAAAGACCAACCAATTTATTTATATGAAGAGGGCGTATCAATCGCAGGTCGTTGTGCTTACCGTCTAAAGAAAAATGGATATACAAATATTTACATTTTAAAACATGGCTTCGAAGCATGGAACGGTAAAGTGAAAAAAAGAGAAAACTAATTATCAAAAAGAGCTAGTTCAAGTTGAACTAGCTCTTTTTTATTTAACTTGCATGTTTTATTTAACTTGCATGATGCTTGCGGTAGTCTCCTGGAGAGTAACCTGTCTTTTCCTTAAAGATTTTTGTGAAGTAAGAGTAATTATCATATCCCACCTCAGAGGCCACTTGAGAAATCGGCGTCTTCGTATCCGACAGCAATTCTTTAGCAGCATGGATACGTTTATCCGTAATGTATTTAACGAGTGTTTCGCCTGTTTCTTTCTTAAAGACACGAGCAAGGTGATCCGCGCTGAGGTACACCATATCGGCTAAAGTCGTTCGGCTCAAGTCTTCTTTGTAGTGATGGTCGATATATTCGATGATGCGTTGAATACTATTCTTTTGGTTTTCAGCATCCGTGACAAAGTTTCTTGCATGAGACCAGTAGTAATTGAAGTATTCTTCGAAAGACTCAATTGAATGGAATTTTCTTTGGAAGAGGAAATCATGATGCGCATTTTGGAAGAGCTTATGCGCTGAAACACCATTTTGATCTAAGTAAATTCCGATTTGTTGCGTCCAGTCCAGATGTAGCTTTTGTAAAATCGCTTTTGGCACCATTCCACCTGAAATATAGTGTAAGAGACTCTTTGCCAGTTCAGATTCGTCTAATGAATCCGAGAAGGAGATGGAGTTGGTTACAACTTCTTTTTCCTGTAAAACAGCAGCGTCAGAAGAAACTGGAATAATGGTATTCCAATAAGGAACTTGTTGTCCAGTTGCCGCGTACAGTTCTTTTACGTCTTGTAAAATATTCGGGCATTGGAAGCAACTGGTGAACGTAATAATAGAATTATGGCGCAACTTGTCCTGAATTTCTTGTTGGATTTTTCTGGCGAATGCCTCACTATTGATAGAATTGTCCACTCTAAAGAGGCAAACGTAATGGTCCACATGGCCTTCCATTTTAAACAGACTCGCTAATTGATAAGTCTCATTTGAGAAAGCTTGGAATAATTTTTTCAACTGTGAAGTCCATGAAGGAATTTCTGGAGCGTAATCTGCTTCATTAATATGCAATGTGATTACACCCGTTAGGAAGTACTGATGGTCTTTTAAACTCAAATTGCGTCTGCGCAGTTCTGCTTGCAATTCTTCCAGACGGTGAATAAGTGGTTTTCTTAAATATTCGAACCAGAAATTATTCTCTGTTTGGAAAGATGTCTCAAGGGGCTCTACTGGACGGTGCTCTGTAATCTTGTCGAGTGCCTTTTGAATGATGAACTCCAACTTTTCGAAGTTAATTGGTTTTAAGTAGTATTCAAAGCTTTGCAATTCAATCGCTTTTTGCGCGTAGTTGAAATCCGCATAGTTCGTTAAAAAGATGGTTTTGATGTCGTAATTTTCGTTTCTGACCCAAGAGAGCAGTTCAAGACCACTTCCTTGAGGCATTTCAATATCGCTAATCATGAGGTGGATAGGATATTCTTTAATGATGGCTTGCGCCTGAGTGAGGCTGTTTGCCGCGTAGACGTTGTCGATTTTTAATCGATCCCAACGGATTTTTTCACGTAACGCTTCGATGATAAAACGGTCATCATCAACAAGTAGTATATTCATTAGAATCTCCTTTCAACTCTTTATAAGGAACTAGAACATCAATTCTAGCGCCTCCGGTGTCGTTATTTTCAAATGTAATCGTATAATCATTTGGATATAAAAGATTGAGTCGTTCAATCGCGTTTGTAATCCCAATATGGTGTCCGTCTTCTGACATTAACGATTCCATATTTTTAAGTTTGTTTAGAATTTCAGTCGAGAATCCAGGTCCATTGTCTTTAACACAAATTTCAATATAAGGCTTCTCATCAACGATTCGTTTTTGAATAGAAAGGTCAATAGCGATTCCATCTTGGAAAGAGAAACCGTGCTTAATCGTATTTTCAATGAAGGTTTGTAGTAATAAAGAAGGCACTAACGCATGTTGGAGTTCGTTATCAAACTCTAGTGCGAAATGGATATTATCGCCGTATCGAATGCGTTGGATTTCCAAGTAGTCCTTAATATGCTGAATTTCTTTATCCAGTGGTGAAAAGTCTTGATTCACCATGAAGAGATATCTTAAGTAGTCGGATGTTAAAATTGTTAACTCTTCAATTTGTTTATAATTCTCCGTTTGAAGCATGCTATGAATCATAGATAGCATGTTCAAATAAAAGTGAGGTCGAATTTGACTCTTTAAGTAGTTGAGTTCGACTTTTTTTAATTCTAATTGAGCGTGATATTCACGGATTTTTAACTCTTGCATATCAAAGAGGACCTGACTCAATTTATCATTGGCCGTATCGATTTCCAAAATCCCTTCAGAAGAAGCGATGTCGTATATCGACGTTGTTTCATCAATGCGTGAAAGACGCTCTGTTAACCGTGTGATTGGCTTCAACATTCTGTTTCGAATGAAAATAATCAACACGAGTGAAGCAATCGCAATGAGAATAGGAACAATGGCGATAAAGACTTCGAAAAGAACGATACTCTTAAATACATCTGTGTAGTCAACCGCCACGTAAATGTCAAAAGGGAGTTGCGTCCGTTCGCTATCGGCTTCAATTAAGTGAGTCGAAGTGGACAAGTTTTTCGGTTCTTTCAGTGAAATATGTCCATTCTTTCCGATATTGAGTTTTCGAAGAGGCGTTAGAATGTCGTCGGCTGAGATTACCGCCATAATCGTTTTTTCTTTATAATGAACGACTTTAATCAAGTATTCCGTATCATTAATGATAATTGCTTGCCATTTACGGTCGTCAGTATTATTTCTGAACGAATTGATATTGTTTTTTAAATATAAGTAATCTTGATAGGGAATATAGAGAGTAGATGCGCTCAGAAAATGATGCGTACCTTCTGTAGCCACCAAAAACGACATATGCGTTTCGTGTTGATATTCGTAATCATTGAAGGTGGTCTGAACCTTC
>CALCML010000231.1 GCA_937967765.1 uncultured Carnobacterium sp. | reverse complement strand
GGCGCAACAGACTCTATCATCGACATCATGAGTTTCTTCATTTTATGGGAAACACTCGACATTGATGCGGTTTATAGCACTGCTGTCACAGAAGGTAGCGGAACAATTACCGTTGCACACGGAGTCATGCCTGTACCGGTTCCTGCCGTGATGCAATTAAGACTCGGAACTGCCATTCCATTCTCACAAGACTTTGACATTCATACAGAACTTGTGACACCAACCGGCCTTGCTCTCTTTAAGGCCATTCGCCCAGTATTTGCACAACCTTCAAACCTAACCGCTACAAAAGTCGGTTACGGTTTTGGGAAACGTGACACGGGTAAATTCAATGCGTTACGCGGAACACTCTTAGAGAAAAGTTCACTTTCTCATCAAGTCGTGACTTCCAATAACGATGAAATCATTCAAATCGATACAACCCTCGATGACCAAAGCGGTGAAGAGCTTGGCTACATCATGAGCCTTTTATTAGAAGAAGGCGCGCTTGATGTGCATTACACTTCCGTTTACACAAAGAAAAACCGTCCAGCAACCCATCTCACACTTCTCATTCAAGAAGGAGACCTCGAACGGTTTACAGCTATTTTATTCGAACAAACGTCAACCATTGGCTTTCGTTATCAAAATGTCAAACGTAAAGTCATGACGCGCACTTTCGAGACGCAACAAACGAGCCTTGGAGCCGTGAAAGTAAAGAAAAACCAATATGGAACTGTTACAAAATCAACATTAGAATATGAAGACTGCGCGAGAATTGCCAAGGAAACAGGATTATCGATTCAAGCCGTCTATCAACAATTAACAAAGGAATTACAATAAGGAGAATCAACCAATGAATCAAACATTTATGCATTTATTATTATCAGAATTTATGGGAACAGCCCTCATGATTATCTTCGGGGTCGGCGTACACTGTGATGACGTCTTGAAGAAAACAAAATACGCTGGAACAGGTCACTTATTCGCCATCACAACATGGGCATTCGGTATCACTGTTACTTTATTCATCTTCGGTGGTGTAAGTATCAACCCTGCTATGGCGCTTGCTAAAGTAGTTTTAGGAGTACTTCCTGCAGAACAATTCATCCCTGTTGCTATCGCTGAATTCTTAGGAGCATTCGCTGGTGCGGTGATCGTATGGTTCATGTACGCAGACCACTTCACAGCTTCTGAAGGTCAAGTAGACGGAATCGCAATCCGTAACATCTTCTCAACAAACCCTAACTTACGTAACTTACCACGTAACTACTTCGTCGAAGCATTTGCAACTTTCATTTTCTTAACAGCTATCTTAGCAACTGAAAATGTAAACAAAGAATTATTACCAATCGTGGTTGGTTTAATCGTATGGGCTGTCGGTATGGGTCTTGGAGGTACAACTGGATTCGCGATGAACCAAGCTCGTGACTTAGGACCTCGTCTTGCTTACCAATTATTACCAATCAAAAACAAAGTAAATAACGACTGGCAATATGGATTATTAGTACCTGGTACTGCTCCATTCGTTGGTGCTGTATGTGCTGCATTCTTCGTTCGTTATTACTTAGGTTACTTTATGTAATATTTATATCTGTAAAAAATTTGCGGAAGAGAATAATTCTCTTCCGCTTTTTCTATCTCATTTACTGATTCTTTTCTTTTATCAATTGCTCTAACTGAGGGGCCCAACTGCCTCCCCCGGAAACTAATTTCCCGTCAGAGTCATTTTTATGTAAAAACACGGATACCGTATACTCTTTATGATCATTCACATACAA
>CALCML010000230.1 GCA_937967765.1 uncultured Carnobacterium sp. | reverse complement strand
GCCGATAGTAGTTGGGGGTTTCTCCCTGCGAGGGTAGGACGTTGCCACGCTTTATATATAATGGAGGTTTAGCTCAGCTGGGAGAGCATCTGCCTTACAAGCAGAGGGTCAGCGGTTCGATCCCGTTAACCTCCATTGTTGAGTGATTAGCTCAGTTGGTAGAGCATCTGACTTTTAATCAGAGGGTCACAGGTTCGAGCCCTGTATCACTCATAGCCGGCTTAGCTCAGTTGGTAGAGCATCTGATTTGTAATCAGAGGGTCGAGGGTTCAAGTCCTTTAGCCGGCATTTAAATGAATAAATTTGCGGAAGTAGTTCAGTGGTAGAACACCACCTTGCCAAGGTGGGGGTCGCGGGTTCGAACCCCGTCTTCCGCTTTGCCAATGTTAAACCATGGCCCATGCCGGGGTGGCGGAATTGGCAGACGCACAGGACTTAAAATCCTGCGGTCAGTGATGACCGTGCCGGTTCGACCCCGGCCCTCGGCATTTAACTTAATATAAATTGCACCCATAGCTCAATTGGATAGAGTACTTGACTACGAATCAAGCGGTTACAGGTTCGACTCCTGTTGGGTGCATACTCGGGAATTAGCTCAGCTTGGTAGAGCACTTGGTTTGGGACCAAGGGGTCGTAGGTTCGAATCCTGTATTCCCGATTCGTAAACAAATGAGGAAGCTAGACATTGTGTCTAGCTTCTTTTTTTACCAAAAAATGCAAGATGATTGGCAAAATGCGCATTCTTTTGTATAATTAAAGTCAAATATAGTCAAGGTAAAAGGAGGAAGATGGATGCAAAATCAAAATCAAAATATGTCGGATTTGATCGAAAGTTACTTGAAGAATGTACTGCATAAGAATGAAACAGTTGAAATCAGACGCAGTGAGATTGCAGACCAATTCAATTGTGTTCCTTCCCAAATTAATTACGTGATTAATACCCGCTTTACAATTCAACAAGGTTATGTCGTTGAAAGTAAACGCGGTGGCGGTGGTTATATCCGCATTATGAAAGTAAATCTCGTGGACGAGATGGATGTCTTAAATGCTTTAGGAGATCTTGTTCCAGAAGAACTTTCAGAGCGCGAAGGCAATCATTTATTACAAAACTTATACGAAAATAAGCTGATCACGAAACGTGAGGCACAAATGATGGCACTCATGATGGAGAAGGATACATTCCCTTCAAACGTGAAGGATGCTGCAGAAGTGCGCAGTAATATGATGAAGAAACTGATTGATAATCTGAAATACCGTTAAACAGAAAGGAATAAACGCATGAGTGAAATTTTTACACCAAAAGCAAAGAGTGCGATGGTCTTAGCCGCAAGAGAAGCCATCCTGTTCAAACACCAAGCCGTGGGAACAGAGCACTTACTATTAGGATTAATCCTTGAACAAGAAGGCATCGCGGGAAATGTGCTTCGTGCTGCAGGGTTGACTGCGGAAATCGTTCGTTCTGAAATCGAGTCACTCACAGGATACGGCTCAAACCGTAAGCAAATGGATCCGTACTTAATGCCATATTCACCAAGAGCGAAGAAAGTGATTCTATCGGCTACCGATGAAGCCAAACGCCTCGAAGTGCCACAAGTCGGAACAGAGCACTTACTATTAGCCTTGTTACGTGAAGAAGTATTAGCAACGAAGATTCTCCGTGATAACCAAATCGACCCTCAAGAGTTGATGAAAGAAATCTACGGCAAAATTGGAATTCAACCTTCAAACGCTGGTTCTAAGAGAAAAGCACGCCAAGAGTCTTCACAAGAAGGAACTCCTACATTAAACAGCTTAGCGCGTGACTTAACCGAATTAGCCCGTGAAGGTAAAATCGACCCAGTTGTTGGTCGTGAAGATGAAGTGCGCCGCATTATCCAAATCATTAGCCGTCGTACGAAAAATAACCCTGTCCTCGTTGGGGAACCAGGTGTTGGGAAGACAGCCATCGTTGAAGGCTTAGCACAACGCATGGTGAGCGGAGAAGTTCCAGAAGAAATCGCCGAAAAACGTTTGATGATGTTAGACATGGGTGCGGTTGTTGCCGGAACAAAATACCGTGGTGAGTTCGAAGAGCGCATGAAGAAAATCTTGGATGAAGTATACCGTGAACAAGATGTGATTCTCTTTATCGATGAGTTGCATACCCTTATCGGTGCAGGTGGGGCAGAAGGCTCTATCGACGCTTCAAACATCTTAAAACCAGCGCTTGCTCGTGGTGAAATCCAAGTTATCGGGGCAACTACGCTTGATGAATATCAAAAATATATCGAAAAAGACGCAGCCTTAGAACGTCGTTTTGCCTCTGTTCATGTCAACGAACCTAGCGCAGACGATACTGTTGAAATCTTAAAAGGCCTTCGCAAACGTTATGAAGACCATCACCGTGTGGAAATCACAGACGCAGCGATTGAAGCAGCTGTTCAATTATCGGTTCGTTACATTACATCTCGTAAATTACCAGATAAAGCCATCGACTTGATGGACGAAACAGCAGCCAAAGCTCGTCTAGACCGCAGTGGCAAACACTCACCGCTTCAAAAACTCGAAGTAGAAGTGGCAGAACTAGCAGTGAAGAAAGACGAAGCGATTCGAGAACAAAAATTCGAAGAAGCAGCTCGTTTACGCAAGAAAGAACAAGCCAAACGCGACAAACTTGAAAAACTACGCAAAAAAGTAGAAGTCGAAGCAAAACAAGAATTCGTCGCAGCCATCACAGACGAAGATATCGCAGAAGTGGTATCACAATGGACTGGAATTCCATTGAAACAAATGGAGAAAAAAGAAAGCGAACGCCTCGTGCATCTTGAAAAAGAATTGCACCAACGCGTGATTGGACAAGAAGAAGCTGTATCAGCGGTAGCTCGTTCAATTCGCCGTGCTCGTAGCGGATTGAAAGATCCAAAACGTCCAATCG
>CALCML010000229.1 GCA_937967765.1 uncultured Carnobacterium sp. | reverse complement strand
AGTATCGATAGATGTTTTAAAAAATCAAAAGAAAAACTTAGTAATTCCTATTTTTCTTTCCAATAAGCTTTAATTCCATGGCTCTTATAGTCGATTTCCTCTTGAGAAGGAATTTGCATATAATCTCCATAAAATTGTGTTAAAAATTCATCATAATTTTTAGGGATTGGAACTATCATATCTTCGAACGGAGCCTCAATTAATTCTTCAAATATTCCAGCACGAAAGAAGTCTTTTCGCCCATCTTTACTACAACCAATTAAACCTTCATATTGCCCATTCGGATCACTATATTTTTGGATTAACTTTTCAATTCGTTTCGCAAAAAAACGTGGATTCACAGGTCTTAATAAGTACCACATGATTTTACGGCAAAAATCTTTTAGTTTACTATCACCATACTGTACATACGGTAATTTGATATAGGCAATCATTCTTAATGTCGCCATTAAGAGACCCTTATCCGCAACTTTAAGATCATTCACTCGATCCACAGGAAAGACATCTACGAATACACTTGTGTCATGAGGTTTCACTTTAAAATTATCTTCAACAACAGTCCAATCATCGACAATTACCGCAAAGTTTTGGAAATACCAATCTGAAGAGTCATAGTCTAACACTTTATATCGTTCATCCTTCAGCTCTTTCACAACGTTTAGGAAACGATCATAGTCTTCTCTATAAAGGCAGATATCAATATCGTCATCCCATGGGATAAATCCTTTATGGCGGATGGCTCCAATTAGGGTTCCGTAACTGACAAAATATGGAATCTCATTCTCCTTACAAACACGGTCAATAAATTTTAAAATATTCATTTGACAGTCTTTTAATTCTTCCTTTGACAAATACTGTTTCACTATACTTCCTCCTTGTATCGAACAACTAGCCCATGTGGATTCACTTGTTTTTCAGCAGGGGGCAATTGCATATAATCCCCATATAATTGTGTTAAAATCACATCATATTCTTTCGGAACAGGATACATTTTCCCTTCAAATTCAGCTTCAGTCAACACTTCATATAATTCAGGTGACATTACTTCTTTCTCCTTGAATTTCGAAGCTAAAAGTCCTGCATATTTCCCGCTTGAAACGGTATTATTTTTGACTAACGCATCAATTTTATACGCAAAATAACGAGGTGAAACAACAGTAAGTCCAGCCCAGCAAACAGTACGAATTATATCTTTTAGCACACTATCTTTATAGACAATATTCTCATGCTTACTAAATGATAATAATTTAAAACTTTCTAAGTCATACGTTTTCTTCACTAAGGAGAAATCATCGAATCGGTCATATGGGAAGATATCAATAAAGATTCCCGTTTCATACGTTTTACGATTTCTTGTGTCTTCCACGACAGTTTTCGTATCTACGACTTTAATAAAGTTATTGTAATATTTCTCGTCAGTTTCTAGTGATAATACTCTAATACGAGGATGCGTAAATTCTTTTACAAAACGCTCATAATTGTCTCTCGACATCATCAAATCAATATCATCATCCCAAGGAATAAATCCTTTATGACGGATGGCTCCAATTAGAGTTCCATAGTTTAAAAAGTATTCAATATTATGTTCTTTACAAAACTCGTCGACCGCATCAAGCAATTCGAGTTCGATTTGTTTAATTTCTATTTCGGTTAAAGTTGTCAACACACTCTCTCCTTCCACAATCACCCCATTATACCATGAAATCGCACTCTCAGCTATATAAATCAAAAAAACAGAAGGCCTGGAAGCCTTCTGTTTAAATAAATTCCCTATTATTTTACAGCAACTACACCGACAAGTTCTTTATCGAAGTTTTGAGCTACTTGTAATTCTTTTTCAAATTTCTTATAACGAGAAATTCCTAATTCTTCTACGAATACCACTTTTTGATCTTTCGCATCGATTAAACCGTTATTATCAACAACTGTAATTCCTTCAAGGTTTACTTCTTTTCTTAATTTTTCAAGTAATCCTTTGTCTGATGAAGTAACTGCAACATTCCCGTTTTTATTTTGAATAAATGAAAGAACTTTTACAACTTCTGCAACAGCTGCTACTTCGAATACTTTTTCAACACCGTATTGGTTGAAGTCACCTACACGATTTAATGTTGGATTGAAGAAGTATAATGCAAAGTTGACAAATAAGACAATCGCAATTGCAAGAATGAATACCCCTACTAATTGTGTCACTAAACGTTTCGCACTGAAGTTTGAAACTGTTTTTGATTCACCAACAAACTCTTGTGAATGTACTGTATCGAGTTTTGTAATTGTTACATTTGCAAATGTGTTTTTGTATGAATCTACTAATTGATCAATTTTCTTTTCAATTAATTGGTTTAACTCTAAGCTCTTTGTCAACACTTTAACAGAAACCCCTGTTGAATCCCCTAGTGCATTATATATAATTTTTTGTTCCCAGAAGTTTGCATCTGAATTACGTAATTGCGTTTCATTACTTGAGATTTCGCTCGCAATTTTAGCTACGGTCTTACTGTCCACATCGTTAAATAAATACGGACCAGTCATATTTGAGCTAATCAGTTTCATAAAAAATTGACTGTATTGATTTTCGCTCGCAAAATTTTCTGAACGAACTGTTCTATCTGGAGCATCAATCTTATAAACGATATAAGAAGAATAACTTCCCTCTCCACTAACAACTGCGGTAGAGTTGATTGTTTTAAGTGATAGTGGCACTGCCATTGCTAAGAAAAGAACGATGAAACCAATCAAGTTCCACTTCTTATTTTTTACTGTATTTGCAATCAAATCAGCAAATGAATATTTTTCAAACATTAATATAACCATCCTTTGTATGTGAATAATAACCGACTCTCTTTACAAGCAATCCTGAAGCGATAAACAGAACTGCTATAAAGAACCAAAACTGCATTGTAAATAAACTGTAGAAACTTTCTGTAAAACTACTTCTTGGCATAAAGAAAAGATTTCCTAAAATCACAAGAGAAAGAATCACTCGTAGTGTTTTACCAGTATACATCGAATTCACCAGAGAAACAAATAACATTCCTAGTAGAAGATTTGCAACGATTAACCCGATAAAGCCATAGTCCGTGAAGACTTCAATAATATAACTACTTCCGATTCCGTGCCCCCCAAGGTAGTCCTTATGCATCGCAATATAAGAAATATTATGCGCAAAACTATTACTTTCTAAGGCCAACTCTAGGCTATTTGTGGTATTGGCAAACGGTGTTGTTCCCAGTAAAACATTCCCAAGAGAACCTCGTGTGAAATACTCGATAATTGGTCCGAATGTAAAGTTTCTAAACTCCCTAGTTGGCAGCGCTGAGTGATAAAGGAATCCTTTTGACAAGGCCCCAAAACTCGTAGACTGCTTATACAGGAAGTCTACCAATAGACCAGAAATACTAGTTCCTTTTACAGAAGCACCATCACGAATATAGTTCAGTGCACCCATCGCTAACATTAACACAGGTGTTCCTACTCCAAGTAAGAACTTCTCGAAGCGTCCAATCCATTTCTCATTCTTATCTGTATAGTGTCTCATAAAGAAATAAACAAATGAGAACACAATCGCAAGAATGAATGGATTACGTGTTCCAATCAATAAATGAATGGCGTTCGCACCGATATACAATAGTAGTACGAATAACGACTTTTTCTTGCTTGGCTTTGTCGCTAAGTACGTACAAAGCGCGAAAAACATAAACGCTGATAATAAATACGTAAAGTATGGTAATTTACTTTGGAAATTCGCGTAGTATCCATAATACGTTGTTTGACGTCTAAACATATATCTTTCTACTAAACGTAACACATAGAATGGATACGTAAAGAGAAATGCGATAAATGAGACTTGTTGTAATTTCTCAATAAAGCGTGGATTTGCGGGTTTTGATTCCGTTTTTTGTGGCCT
>CALCML010000228.1 GCA_937967765.1 uncultured Carnobacterium sp. | reverse complement strand
ACAGGTAGCCTTATTCTTTCTCAGATTATTTAGTCTAGCTCGTTGTTTTCCCGCCAAGTTTTTGGCGGGGGAGCACTTCATCATGAAAAAGTGTGTTTTTTTATTTATACATATTTTTATACATAGTTATAAGGGAAAGGGGTGTCCTCGTTGCACTCAACAATTATTGAGTTAAATAATATTCATTACCGTTATCACGAAGAGGATGCAAGAGAAGCTCTAGCTGGAGTTTCATTAAAGGTCGAAAGAGGAGAATGGTTAGCGATTATCGGCCACAATGGTTCTGGGAAATCAACACTCGCCAAAGTCATGAATGGTCTTATCGAAGCAGGTAGCGGAGAAGTATTCATTAATGGCGTTCTTTTAAATGATGAAACGGTATATGACGCTAGACGCGCAGTTGGAATGGTATTCCAAAATCCTGATAACCAATTTGTTGGGACAACGGTGGAGGACGACATCGCTTTCGGATTAGAAAATATCGGATTGCCTCGAGAAGAAATGCTAGAACGTGTGTCACGTGTTCTAGAAATGGTGAAAATGAGTGACTTTAGAACAAAGGAACCGGCTCGACTCTCAGGAGGACAAAAGCAACGGGTTGCGATTGCAGGGGTAACAGCCTTGGAACCTTCAGTGATTATTTTGGATGAAGCAACCTCAATGCTGGATCCAAAAGGTCGTATGGAAGTCATTGCGACGATTCAAAAGTTGCATAAAGAAAAGAATATTACGGTTATTTCGATTACTCATGATTTAGATGAAGCGGCACAAGCAGACCGTATTGTGTTAATGGAACAAGGTCAAATTCAACAAATTGGAACTCCTGAAGAAATCTTCAAACTGGGAACAAAACTAGTTGAAAAAGGATTAGACGTTCCTTTTGCAGAGAAATTACTCGAAGTACTTCGCGAAAAAGGGATGGAAGTTCCTGAAGCGTATCTTGATGAAGAAGGGTTGGTGGAATGGCTATGGACATCCGTTTTAACGAAGTAAATTTCGCATACCAAGCAAATACCCCTTTTGAGACACGCGCTTTATTCGATGTGAACTTCAATATTCCATCAGGAAAGTATACGGCGATTATCGGACATACAGGCTCTGGGAAATCGACTATTTTACAACACTTAAACGCGTTACTAAAACCAACAACTGGTACGGTAACTCTTGGAGACCGTGTCGTTGATTCTGAAACGAGCAATAAAGACTTGAAACCACTACGACAAAAAGTCGGCATCGTATTCCAGTTTCCGGAATCACAGCTCTTCGAAGAGACCGTTGAAAAAGATATTGCTTTTGGGCCAAAGAACTTTGGAGCCAGCGAAGAAGAGGCAAATCAGTTAGCGAAAGAAACTCTAAAAATTGTAGGACTTCCTGAAGAGGTTTTACATAAATCACCGTTTGATTTGTCTGGAGGACAAATGCGTCGTGTGGCGATTGCAGGCGTCCTAGCGATGCAACCAGAAGTCTTAGTCTTAGATGAACCAACAGCGGGATTAGATCCTAAAGGGCGCTTGGAGATGATGGAGATGTTTGCAAATCTGCAACGCGAAAAAGGCATTACAATCGTCCTTGTAACACACCAAATGAATGATGTCAGCGAATATGCGGATCACGTCATTGTGTGTGAAAAAGGAACAGCTGTCAAAACAGGAACACCCGAAGAAGTGTTTGCGGACGCTGCTTGGTTACAAGAAAAGCAACTTGGACTGCCTTCTACCATTCAATTTGTTGAAAAACTAAAGGCGAAAGGATTCCAAACAGAAGAACGTCCGATGAACCTAGAAGCCTTAGCAGACTTACTTGTCTCACATTCAAAAAACGGAGGTGACACAAGTGCTCGATAAATTAATTTTAGGTCGTTATCTACAAGGGGATTCATGGATTCATAAACTCGATCCAAGAACAAAATTAATTGGAACATTTGTATTCGTATTAGTCATCTTCTTGGCGAATAACTGGGTAACTTATGGCTTATTAATCGGCTATACACTCATTGCGTTACTCTTATCGAAGATTCCATTAGGATTCTTCTGGAAAGGGATTAAGCCA
>CALCML010000227.1 GCA_937967765.1 uncultured Carnobacterium sp. | reverse complement strand
AATAGCTCTTCTTGGGTTGAAACGTTCAGTTCTTCCACACTTGGACTGCTGTAAAGAAAGACCGATAAGTTTCGCTTCGCTGCAATTTTTGGATCGAGCTGACGAAGACTTCCTGCCGCCGCATTTCTTGGGTTAGCAAAGACTTCGAGTCCTTCTTCTTCACGGGACTGGTTTAATGCCACGAAGGATTTCTTCGGCATATAACATTCCCCGCGCACTTCGATATTCCAAGGTTCTTTTAGAGAAAGCGGCACAGATTTAATCGTGCGGACATTCCCCGTTACGTCTTCTCCTGTCGTTCCATCTCCACGAGTCGCCCCGAGTACAAGCTGCCCGTTTTGATACGTCAACGCGATAGAGAGTCCGTCAATTTTCAATTCACATACATATTCAATGGCACGGTTCGTCAATTTACGAAGACGCGCATCGAATTCTTCCAAGTCTTCTTTTGAGAAAGCATTTGAAAGGCTGAGCATTGGATTTGTGTGCGTCACCTTCTGGAACTGGTCGAGCACTTCTCCACCCACACGCTGCGTAGGTGAATCAGGTGTCACGAATTCCGGATGGGCTTCTTCAAGCACCACTAGTTCATGATAAGCCTTATCGTACTCCGCATCGGTTGCAGTTGGTTTATCTTCCACATAATACTCATGACTCCAACGATTTAATTGTTCTTTTAGCTCTTCAATTCTTTGTTGAATCGTTGTACTCATCTTCATCCTCTATTCTTCGATTTTTTCGATTGGGGCAAAACTTGCAAGGAGTCGTTTAATCCCCATTCCGGCAAAGGCCACGTCTAACTCTTGACGGTCTCCTTCACCGGTAATGCGGACAACGGTTCCTGTTCCCCATTTTTTATGCGACACTTTCATGCCCACAGTCCAGCCATCTGTTGAAGACGTGCTTGATGCTTGCGGCTTGTCTGCACGTTGAATACGCGCTGGTGTCGTTTGTTTCTTTTGTAAATAACCACCGCCATTAGACGATTGGCTACTTGAGCGATAGCGGTCAAATAGTCCTCCGCCACCTGCTGAAGCCGTAGACTGACCCCCGCTATGAGATCCGTAAGACGACGTTTGGCTACGCGTTCCATAAGAAGATTTCGAATCATTCGTATAGAAGCTACTTGAGTAATACGAATCACTCGCCGTTACGCCTTCTTTTTCTAACAAGCTGTCATCAATTTCTTGCATGAATCGTGACTCACGATAGTTTTGTGTCTTCCCGTAAAGAAGTCGTGAGTACGCACGGGTCATAAAGAGTTTCTTCTCGGCACGGGTAATCCCTACATATGCCAAGCGACGTTCCTCTTCTTCGCCATCTTCTTGCAACGAGCGTCCTGATGGGAAAATCCCATCTTCCATTCCGACAAGGAACACAACTGGGAACTCGAGCCCTTTTGCCGCGTGCAAGGTCATTAATGTGATTTGAGAAGCACTCGTTTCTTCTTCGCTCTCCATATCCGTCACCAGTGACAAGTCTGTTAAGAATTGGACGAGCGGTGATTCTTCGGCTTCTGTATCGAGTCGTTGTTCTTCAAACTCTTTGGCTACCGATAGGAACTCGCGCATGTTATCGATACGCACATCGGCTTCCATGGTACGCGCTTGTTCAAGGGCTGTAATATACCCTGATTTTGTCATCACTTCTTCAATCAAGTCTGTTAATGTAACAAACTCTTGCATCTTCGTTAAGTCGGCGATGAATTGTGCAAAATCGGCTAAGCCTTTGCCTGCTTTCCCAGAAATTCCATTCAATGGACTTCCAGCTGCTTCTAAAAGCGAGAAGCTATGCATTTCGGCAAAGAAAGCGAGTTTTTCGATACTCTTATCTCCGATACCCCGTTTTGGCGCATTCACCACTCGTCTGAAACTAAAGTCATCCGTTGGGTTCACTAAGAGTCGTAAGTAAGCAAGAAGGTCTTTGATTTCCATGCGCTCATAGAAGCGTTGGCCTCCGACCATCTTGAATGGCATATTCGCCTTTAGTAAATCTTCTTCAAGAGTACGTGACTGTGCATTACTTCTGTAAAGCACCGCAAAATCGCTATAGTCATACCCGTCAAAGTTCACCATTTTTTGAATCGTGCTGATGACATAACGAGATTCATCATATCCCGACTGTCCGCAGTAATACGTGATTTTCTCACCGGCTTCATTGTCGGTCCACAATTCTTTTGGCTTACGATTCACATTGTTTTCAATCACTTGGTTGGCTGCTTTTAAGATGGTCTTTGTTGAACGGTAATTTTGTTCGAGAAGGACCACTTTTGCATCTGGATAATCTTGTTCAAATGACAAGATATTTTCCATATCGGCTCCACGCCATCCGTAAATACTTTGGTCGGCATCCCCTACAACGCAGATGTTTTTGAATTTATCTGCAAGAAGCTTCACCAATAAGTATTGCGCGTGGTTGGTATCTTGATACTCATCCACGTGGATATAGTGGAATTTTTGTTGGTAATAATCCAACACATCTTGATGTTCTTGGAATAATTTAACGGTCAACATGATAAGGTCATCGAAGTCTACCGTCATATTTTTACGCATTTCTGCTTGATATTCTTTATAACATTTCGCAGTAATTTGGCTCACATAGTCCAAATGGTTCTTCGCAAATGTTTCTGCATCTTCGAAATTATTTTTCGCATTGCTGATGGTTGCTAAAGCTCCACGTGGCTCGTAGCGATCCGTATCGATATCGAGCTTTTGCATAATTCGTTTCATCGCAGAAAGCTGGTCGCCTGAATCGATAATCGTAAACGACTTGGCTAAACCGATACGCTCACAGTCGCGACGAAGGATACGCACGCACATCGAGTGGAAGGTCGATACCCACATATCTTGTGCCTGTTCTCCGACAAGCGCCGCCACACGCTCTTTCATCTCGTTGGCCGCTTTATTCGTAAACGTAATCGCTAAAATATTCCACGGTTGTACCGCTTCTTCTGCCAAAATATAGGCCATGCGGTGGGTTAACACACGCGTTTTCCCACTCCCCGCGCCGGCCATGACTAGAAGTGGCCCTTGCGTATGCATGACCGCTTCTTTCTGGCGAGGGTTCATTCCCTTAATTAAATCACTCGAATTTTTCACAACTCTGTCCTTTCATAAAGGTTATTGAACGTTGAAAAATAAGTCTGTTACTTCAATTTCTCTGAGTAAATCCACACTTGAAGCTCCGCGTAGTCGAATCACACCAAGCACGTCTGTTGGGCGTTTTGGTGTTAATTGGAAGAACTCGAAGTCCCATTGTGGTTTCAATAACGTTAATAAACTTGCTTTTTCCATCATCGATTCGTAAATTGGCACGATGATCATTTCTTCTTTGATTTCTTTGTATTCGATTGGCAATCCTGTTGCCACGCGCACAAGAATTTCAGACATGCTATGACCTAAGAAGGCGCTGCTGAATTGTTGTTGCACGAGTGGTAATTGGTTAACCCTATCCACGTAGAAAATACCGTTATTTCCCATCTTCACTTGAATCGAAAGAATGGTTGTTCCAGATAAGTTATCCATAATCTTGAAGGCGATGCGTTTCAATTCTTGCACCCATTCTGGATTTAGTCGACGAGAAACGATACTATATTTTAATTTCCCGGTGATGTAGACATCTTCTGAAATCGGTAGTACTGTCACGCGGTCTTCGTAGTCACGCACGACGGTCACTGTAAAATGACGTTGCGCTGGAACGAAGGCCGTTAACATACATGGGCCTTCTTCCAATTTTTCAAGAACGCGCTCTTCGAAATCTTCATCGTAGAGCTCTAACTTTTCTTCCACGCGATTCTTTACAAGATTGCTTTCTAAGTAGGCTGGAAGGCCGATACTTTGAACAATCGAAGGTAATTCGCCGACCGTTGTCACTAAGCTATATGGCGCAAGGTTAATCGCATGCGTATCTAAAAATAATTTTTCAACCGTGCGATTTTGCGAAATTTCTGCCAGTTCAAAAGATTGATAATAGCGAGTTTTACTGCTAATTTCATATAACACATCAACCGGTACTACGTTTGTTAATAATAAAACCGTATCTACTTTTTCTGCGAAATCTAGTAACGCTTCACGGTCTTTGTAAGAAGAGACGATTTCATATTCAGCCATCGAAATAGCCGCTTCGTTCGATTGGTGGTAGCAGTACACAACGTACCCCATTTTTCTTGCTTCGCGAGCGATGGATGCGACCTGCTCATCTCCACCGATAATTCCGATGATGGCTCCTGGTAATAACTGACTCATTAATATCCTCTCCTTTACTGATCCGTTTGAGTGTTACGAACTCTTTCGTACGGACACGGTTGTTTCTTCTGTTGGTAATTGATCGTATTTATATAATTCATGCTCTTCAATCATTTGAATAAGCTTTTGCGCATACGTCGGGTCGGTCGCATACCCTGCATCTTGCAAGGCTTGTGCCGCTTGCTTGTAGTTTCTAGCTCCAAGCACCTTGTGATAGAGCGTTGGATTCCAGTCCACGCCGTACGCTAACAGTTGCGCATGGGCTTCAACTGATTCTGCCCAACTTTCATACACGCGGAATCGTCCGTTAATCGTAATCCATGTGTTATTCACGAATTCTGCGGTTTCTAGGATGACATTTGGCTCAGCAGAGGAACCTTTCACGCCGTATAAATTATAATATTTACTTGCTAATAAACTCTCTCCCCAGTTCGATTCAAGAATCGCTTGCGCTAAACTCACGCTTGGCAACACGCCGTAGTCTTTATACGCTTGTTGCGCCGCTGGGATGAGTACTTTTAAAAATTCATCTTGTGTCACATGTATTTCCTGTGGCTCGGATTTATGTTCAGATAACCATGTGATGGTCCCGGCCAAAAGAACGCTTGCTACAGCTACGATGAGAAGTCCCGTCAATTTCGATAATGACTTGAACCACTCGACAAGATGAAAGACGAATTTATTTTTTCTTTTCTTTCTTTTCGCCACAGTTTCACCACTTTCTTTATCTTTTCAATTTTATCATAAAATGGCCTATAAAAAAATGGATACCCCCTTGTTTTCAAAGAGAGTATCGCATTCATTTTGCAAACTTCTATTCCTCTAAATTAGATTCTGGAACAAACGCATTTTTGCTATATTCTAAATATTTTTGTTGCGCTTTTTCATCATGCATCCATTCAAGGAGCGCTTGTTTTTTCGTACCGATTTGTTTATGGGTAATTCCTACCACACGAATTTCAATAATATCTTGGTAACTCCAGTGGCCATAAGTCGTTGCCACACGTAAAATCGTGACGTTTTCTTTGAATTTACCCTTGCTGACAGCAGCCGTCTTCCAATCCACGCGAACATTTTCTTGACGAATCCAGCGACTCGCAATCGCCACCTTCAAACGTAAATATTCAGCGACTGGGTCTGAAGCGACTTCTGGAAGCACATCTGCATTTCGGGCGACTTTATTCGCGAGCATCCACTCATAATCCGTAAACAGACGTGCGATTTTTTGCAGATTTTCTGCCTTTAGTCCGCGCTCTCCGTTCTTCCATCTCGTCCAACTTTGGCCACTAATCCCTAATTCTTCTGTATAAAATGCCTTTTCTGAGACATATCGTTCTCTAACAGCGTTCACTACAATTAATACAAATGCTTCATGCATCTTCATCACCTCTTGAACACATTATACACCTATTAGGTGCATTGTTCAATAATTCTACCATTTTTTTAACACATATATTATAATAGCGATATCTAAAAAAAGCAGAGGTGAGA
>CALCML010000226.1 GCA_937967765.1 uncultured Carnobacterium sp. | reverse complement strand
TTTGCCGCGGAAACTTCCGCTCAACATGGTTCTCTAGCGGTGGTTATGAACCAGTGGCAAAGACGCTATTTGGTCATTGCCGTGTGGACGGATTCTTCTTAGAATATGATAGCGACCGTGCTGGAGACTTTACTCCTCTTCGCTATATTAAAGACCAAAAAGTCGTTCTTGGTTTAATTACGTCTAAATCAGGAGACCTAGAAGATAAAGGCGAAGTCATCGCTCGTATTGAAGAAGCCAGTCAGTACGTTCCTCTTGAACAATTATGCCTCAGCCCTCAATGTGGCTTCTCATCAACAGAAGAAGGTAATATCTTAACGATTGAAGCGCAATGGGATAAATTAAAACTCATCGATGAAATCGTTCATGAAGTTTGGGAATAAAATTAAAAAAATAATAGCTCCTACAGTTTTTGTCTGTAGGAGCTTCTTTTGTTGATTTCATCGTATTTATCGCTTCTTTTTCTTAAAACGAATCTCTAAATCATACCCATTTTTAATCGCAATTTTTTGAAGATGCGCGAGCGTCGGATTATAATTTGCTTTTTCAAGTCTAGAGAGATTCCCTTGCGTCATACCGGCGTTTCTAGCGAATTCCGTTTGTGTCAGTCCAGAGTCCCTCCGAAGTCTGATCATCGCTAAAGCATTCTTCTGAAGAAAATATTCCGCCTCAAAATCATCTCTAAAAGTCTCATATTTCGCGTCAAGACGGGCAAAAAGCCGCTTTAAATAATCCACCATTTTTCCTTTTTCCCCCTAATTCCTTTATAAGCCAATTGTAACATATATGCTACATATCAGATATGATATATTGAAACTTTTTTTGCTACTCATAAACTTTCCTGAGCTCCTCTGCTGCGCGGATTTCTGTTGCATTCTATAGCTTTGTTTGCTATAATGATTGAACGTGAGTATTAGAAATGATACTCTCCTTGCTTGCTGAAAATTCAGTAGGCCAAAAGTCCATAAGGAGGTGACAGTCAATGAGTCAAACATCAAAATACGAGATTTTATATATCATCCGTCCAAACATCGATGAAGCTGCTAAAGCTGAATTGGTTGCAAGATTTGATGCTGTTTTAACAGACAACGGAGCAGTTGTTGTTGAATCTAAAGACTGGGCGAAACGTCGTTTTGCATACGAAATTAAAGATTTCCAAGAAGGTATCTATCACTTAGTGAACATCACTGCTGAAGATGCTGCTGCAATCGATGAATTCGACCGTTTAGCGAAAATCAACAATGACATCTTACGTCACATGATCGTTAAATTAGAAGCATAATTGTTTATTATAAGTAAACATAAATCTTGAAAGGAGTAAGAATTAAATGATTAATAATGTTGTATTAGTTGGACGCTTAACACGTGCCGTTGATTTACGTTATACTTCAAACGGAACTGCTTATGCGAGCTTCACTGTTGCAATTGATCGTCGTTACCAAAACCAAAACGGTGAACGTGAAACAGACTTTATCAATTGCGTAATGTGGCGTAAAGCTGCAGAAAACTTTGCGAATTTCACTCGTAAAGGCTCACTAGTAGGAATTGAAGGACGTATTCAAACTCGTAGCTATGATAACCAACAAGGCCAAAAAGTTTATGTAACTGAAGTGCTAGCTGAGAACTTCTCATTGTTAGAATCACGTAACGTTACTGAACAACGCCCTGCTAACGATCAAAGCTCACAAGGCGGATTCCAACAAAACCAATCAAATAACTTTAATCAGTTTAATACTCCTACTTCATCATTCGGTGGTGGAATGTCTGATCCATTCTTAAGCAATGGAGAGACAATCAACATTTCAGATGATGATTTACCATTCTAAAGTTTAAAAGGAGGATACCATAATGGCTCAACAACGTAGAGGTGGCGGTCAACGCCGTCGTAAAAAAGTTTGCTACTTCTGTGCAAACCACATCGACTACATTGATTACAAAGATGTAGAATTATTAAAACGTTACATTTCTGAAAAAGGTAAAATCTTACCACGCCGTGTAACAGGTACTTGTGCTAAACACCAACGTACTTTAACTGTTGCAATCAAACGTGCTCGTATCATGGGATTATTACCATTCACAACAGTTGACTAATAATAAATAAAAGGATTGAGAATTTCTCAATCCTTTTTTATTTTATTACTCTGTCCATAACTGAGTATCTATTTATAAAAATAAGTATTATTGATTAAATAGATTGAGGTTTAGTTTTTAATCTAAACTTGAATACATAAATTAGAATGTTTCACGTGAAACATTCGATTGAGAAATAACCCTTTAAAATGTTTCACGTGAAACATTTGCACCCTACCCCCTGTCTAAAATGTTTCACGTGAAACAATTTTAGAGAACTGACGAAGGGCCAAAACTGTGGTAAAATAAGGTATATAGAAAGAAGGTGCAAGAATGAAGAAAAGCCTAAAAGAACGTATTAAGGCTTTACCGACATTTCTTAAAAGTGAAACAATGAAGAAATACGGAATCTCATTTATAGCCATAATTCTCTGTATGCTGATTATTGCGTACGTGATGAATATATGGATGGGACTTATCCTTACTTTATTTGTTATTTTATTAGGAACACTCCTCTATTCGTTTGCAAACTACATTATTAAAGAAACGAATCATTATGTAACGAACTTATCGTACAAAATTAATAAAGGTTCGCAAGATGCCTCTATTAAGATGCCAATTGGAATGCTTTTACTAGATGAGAATGGTGAAATTCAATGGATTAACCCTTATTTACAGAAGTATTTTGAACGTAAAGAACTATTAGGGTTCAAACTTGAAACTATTGATCCAGAACTAGCGAATATCGTTAAAAATCTAAACGATGATAAAGATAATGTAGTGCATTGGAAAGATAAATACTTCCAAATAGTTTATCATAACGATATTGGAATGCTCTACATGATGGATATTACGGAATATGCGTTAATTAAAGAGACTTATTTAGATGAAAGACCTGTATTTGGGCAAATCTTCGTCGATAACTTTGCTGAAGTTTCTCAATCGTTGAGTGACCGTAAGAAGTCTAACTTGAATAACTTCGTGACAAATCAGCTTACTAGCTGGGCAAATCACAATAAAATCTACTTAAAACGTGTGAGTTCAGATCGTTTTGTAGCATTTTTAGATAAAAATATCCTTTCTAATCTTGAAAAAACGAAATTTGAGATTATCGACCGCGTTCGTGAGACAACTGCTCAACAAAATACCCCACTAACCGTAAGTATGGGGTTCTCATATGCGGATGATACTCAAGAAGAGATGGATTATGGTGAAATTGCTAAATTTGCGCAAGACAACCTTGATTTAGCCTTAGGACGAGGCGGTGACCAAGTTGTCGTCCGTTCTAAAAATGAAGAAACACGCTTCTATGGTGGTAAGAGCAATCCTTTAGAAAAACGTACAAGAGTGCGTTCTCGCATGGTTTCTCAAGCATTAGAGAATCTTATTGCCGAAGCGGATCAAGTAATGGTTATGGGACATCAATATCCAGATATGGACTGTATTGGTGGATGTTTAGGTATTCGTAGAATCGCTAAAATGCATGGTAAAACCTCTTGGATTGTCACAAATCCAGAGCAATATTCGCATGATATCAAGAAATTGATGGAAGTGATCAAAGATAATGAACGTCTCTACTCTGCTATCGTAAATCCAGAGATGGCGGAAGCGTTAATCACTGAAAATACACTAGTTATTATTGTCGATGTAAGCAAGCCTTCCCTATGCGCTGCTCCATCGATTGTTAAAAAGGCTAATAAAATAGTGATTATCGACCATCACCGCCGTGGAGAGGAATTCCCTGAAAATCCTGACTTGGTTTATATTGAACCATATGCTTCATCTGTCGGTGAATTGATTACAGAATTGCTAGAATATCAATCTGAAGATGCTGAAAAACTTCAGCCAATCGAAGCAACAACCCTACTAGCTGGTATCATTGTAGATACGCGTAATTTCACGCTTCGTACAGGATCTCGTACCTTTGATACGGCCAGCTATTTAAAATCTGTTGGTGCAGATACAATTCTTATCCAACGCTTATTAAAAGAAAATGTAGATACGTATTTAATGCGTTCACATCTACTGAACTCACTCGAAATGCTTCCTAACAATGTCGGAATTGTTCACGGTGAAGAAAATACCGTATATCCGACAGTCGTGGCTGCACAAACGGCCGATATGATGTTGTCGATGGAAAATATCGATGCTTCATTTGTGGTTACAAAACGTAATGACGGTCGTGTTGGGATTAGTGCCCGTAGTTTAGGAAACAAGAACGTACAACGTGTGATGGAAAAAATGGGTGGAGGCGGACATTTATCAAATGCAGCAACTCAGTTATCCGATATCACGATTGAAGATGCAATACGCCAATTAATTCAAGTGATTGAAGAAATTGGTAGTGAAATTAACTTATAATTAGGAGGAAGAAACATGAAAGTAATTTTCTTGAAAGATGTAAAAGGTAAAGGTAAAAAAGGTGACGTTAAAAACGTTGCAGACGGATACGCACAAAACTTCCTAATCAAAAATGGTTTAGCTAAAGAAGCAAATGCCGCAAACTTAGCAACTTTATCAGGACAAAAGAAAGCTGAAGAAAAACATAACGCTGAATTATTAGCAAAAGCCAAAGAAATTAAAGAGTTCTTAGAACGCGAAGATACAGTTGTAACGATTAAAGCAAAAGCAGGGGAAGATGGCCGTCTATTCGGAGCTATCCCAGCGAAACAAATCGCTGAAGAATTCAACAAGAAATTCAATGTTGAATTGGATCGTCGTAAATTTGAATTAGCAGCACCAATTCGTGCGTTAGGATACACTCGTGTTCCTGTTAAATTACACCACGATGTAACAGCGATTATGACTGTGAATATCGTTTCTCAATAATAAGAAATACTAAGGATTTTCCCGTTGTGGAGAATCCTTTTTCTTTTGGTTGCAAATATGTGATAAGATTCACAAAGTTACAAATGAACATACAAGTTTTCATGCTCGAAAAGACTCAATCTTCTGTTTTATTACAGCGTTTTATGATACAATGAAACTGTATTTTTATGGTTATTTTTAGTAGAAAGGGTGTTTGAATGGAAGAACTATATCCAAATTTAGTTCCACCACAAAATATTGAGGCAGAAGAAGCCGTTTTAGGGTCTATTCTTCTTGCTAGTGACTCGATTATTTCGGTTATGGAATTTTTGACACCGGAAGATTTTTATCGTGTTTCTCATCAATTAATTTTTGCGGCAATGATTGAATTAAATCAAAACAATATCGATATTGACGCGATCACCGTTTCTGAGATTTTAAGACAAAAAAATCAGATGGAGAATATTGGTGGAGAAGTTACGTTAATCGAGCTTCTTGATAAAGTGCCAACTGCAGCGAACGTAGAGTACTATACACAAATCGTTTTAGAAAAATCTACGCGCCGTAAATTAATTAAAACTTCGACAAATATTGTAAAAACTGCTTACCAAGAGGATGAACCCATTGCTAACGTTTTGGATAATGCTGAGAAAGATATTCTTTCAGTATCGGAAGGACGTAATAAAGCAGGATTCATTCCAATTAGTACGGTTCTTCGTACCGCTTATGAAAGCTTAGAAGAGCGTGCGAAAAACAATGGTGAAGTGACAGGGATTGCAACTGGATATATCGGCTTAGACAGAATGACGTCAGGGCTACATGCGGATGAGTTAATCATCTTAGCGGCTCGTCCATCTGTTGGTAAAACAGCCTTTGTATTGAATATTGCAAAAAACGTTGCCGTGAACCTGAACGAAACGGTAGCTATCTTCAGTCTAGAAATGGGTGCTGAATCCCTTGTAGAACGTATTATCTGTTCCCATGCTAGCATTAACGCAGGGCATTTGAAAACAGGTAAATTAACGCCTGAAGAATATACGCAATATTTCGTTGCGACCGGAGCGTTATCTGAAGCACCAATTTTTATTGATGATACTCCAGGGATTCGTGTTGCTGAAATCCGTGCAAAATGTCGTCGTCTAAAACAAGAGCGTAATAATCTTGGGCTAGTCGTCATCGACTACTTGCAGTTGATTGAAGGAAATGGAAAAGAGAGTCGTCAACAAGAGGTTTCTGAAATCTCTCGTAACTTGAAGAAATTAGCGAAGGAATTAAAAGTTCCCGTTATCGCACTTTCGCAATTATCGCGTGGTGTGGAACAACGTCAAGATAAACGACCAATCATGTCAGATATTCGTGAATCTGGATCTATCGAGCAAGATGCCGATATCGTAGCATTCTTATATCGTGATGATTACTATCGTCAAGAACCAGATGAGAATGGACATGTGCCAGAAGTGGAACCAAATAGTACCATTGAAGTCATTATCGAGAAAAACCGTAGCGGTCCTCGTGGAACGGTTGAATTGAACTTCATGAAAGAATTTAATAAATTTACAAATCTTGTGCCGGATGGAGTCGAGCAAAACGCTCCAATGGCCTAATCACAGACATTTAAATGAATAATACAAAGAAGAGGTGCGTCAAATGTCATCAGTAGTAGTAGTAGGAACACAATGGGGAGACGAAGGTAAAGGAAAAATTACAGACTTCCTCAGTGAGAACGCAGAAGTCATTGCCCGCTATCAAGGGGGAGACAATGCAGGACATACGATTCAATTCAATGGAGTGACTTATAAACTTCACTTAATTCCATCAGGGATTTTTTCACCAGAGAAAATCAGCGTGATTGGGAACGGGGTTGTATTGAATCCAAAATCTCTAATTACAGAACTTGCGTATTTACACGAAAGAAATGTGACTACTGATAACTTACGTATTTCAGACCGTGCGCATGTCATCTTGCCATACCACATTCGCTTAGACCAATTACAAGAAGAAGCTAAAGGCGACAACAAAATTGGGACAACGAATAAAGGGATTGGACCTTGCTACATGGATAAAGCAGCGCGTGTTGGGATTCGTGTGGCAGACTTACTAGACCGTGAAGTATTTGCGGAACGTCTAAGAATCAACTTAGCTGAAAAGAATCGTCTCTTTACTAAGATGTACGATGCAGAACCAATCGAGTTTGATGATATTTTCGAAGAGTACTACGAATATGGTCAACAAATGAAGAAATATGTTTGCGACACTTCAGTGATTTTAAATGACGCACTAGACAATGGCAAACGCGTATTATTCGAAGGAGCACAAGGGGTTATGTTGGATATCGACCAAGGAACATATCCATTCGTAACTTCTTCTAACCCAGTTGCTGGTGGGGTTACTATCGGTAGCGGTGTTGGACCTTCAAAAATTGATAAAGTCGTTGGGGTATGTAAAGCGTACACTTCTCGAGTAGGGGATGGACCTTTCCCAACAGAATTATTTGATGAAATTGGCTCACGTATTCGTGAAGTCGGACGTGAATACGGTACAACAACTGGACGTCCAAGACGTGTTGGTTGGTTCGATAGCGTTGTAATGCGTCACTCGAAACGTGTATCAGGTATTACAAACTTAAGCTTAAACAGTATTGACGTATTAACTGGTTTAGAAACAGTGAAAATCTGTGTGGCTTACCGCAAACCAAATGGAGAAGAAATTTCTCACTACCCAGCAAGCCTAGTAGAACTAGCACAATGCGAACCTGTGTATGAAGAATTACCAGGTTGGAACGAGGACATTACAGGATGCCGTTCACTTGAAGAGCTTCCTGAAAATGCACGCAACTATGTTCGTCGTATTTCAGAATTAGTCGGCGTACGAATTTCTACATTCAGTGTAGGACCAGATAGAGAACAAACCAACATTTTAGAAAGTGTTTGGGCATAAAAAAGTAATAGAGTAAAGGAGGATTTATATGAAAAAAATCCTAGTTGTAGATGATGAGAAGCCAATCTCAGACATCGTCAAGTTTAGTCTTACAAAAGAGGGCTTTGAAGTAATTACAGCCTTTGACGGTGAAGAGGGTCTGGTGGCTTTCAACGAAAAAAATCCAGATTTAGTTATTTTAGACTTAATGTTACCGAAAATTGATGGCTTAGAAGTGTGCCGTGAAATCCGTAAAACAAGCAATGTCCCAATTATCATGGTGACAGCAAAAGACTCTGAAATTGATAAAGTTTTAGGTCTTGAACTTGGAGCCGATGACTATGTGACAAAACCTTTCTCAAACCGTGAGTTAATCGCGCGTGTAAAAGCAAACTTACGTCGTCAGCAATTAGCTCCAGCTGAAGCCGAAGAAGAAAAAACAGCTAACGAAATCGTATTAGGCTCACTCATTATCCATGAAGATGCTTATGTGGTTTCAAAACGTGGCGAAGAAATTGAATTAACGCACCGTGAGTTCGAATTACTTCACTACTTAGCAAAACATATCGGACAAGTAATCACACGTGAGCACCTGTTGCAAACGGTTTGGGGATATGATTACTTCGGAGATGTGCGTACAGTGGACGTTACGGTACGTCGCTTACGTGAAAAAATCGAAGATACACCGAGTCACCCAACATGGATTATGACTCGTCGTGGGGTAGGTTACTACATTAAGACCCCAGATCAAGAAAAAGAAGCTTAAGATTGAAATGCGCTTTTCCTTGCCACCTGATCTACCGGCAAGAAAAGCGTATTTTTCTAAAAAGTAGAGGGGAAAATGACTCATGAAGAAAATGAAACGATTCTTTCGTTCCATTCAATTTAAGATTCCGATGCTGTTCATCTTGCTCTTAGTCATCTCGCTGCAACTCATTGTCGCAAACTTCTTAACGCAATTAGAGTCGCAAATGGTGTCTAACTTCCAAGAACAAATCCAACTGCAAGTAGGGTTCTTGAAAAATAACGTGCAGCCGATTTTGGCAAAAGATGCGACCGATGAAGCGAAGATGGCTGAAATTTCGCAATTGCTACAAGATTATCCGACAGGGAATAGTATTGTCGAAATTCGCATCATGGACATGCAAGGATATATTTTGGGAACAACCAACCAAACGCAACAATCTGTTGTAGGAACGCGTTCAACAGAAGCGGACGTTCAACAAGTCGTTGTGTCGAATACCGTTCAAAGCTACAACTTCACGGAAGGCGAAACGCGTTATTGGAAATACGTTTCACCGATTGACCCAGTGAATACTGCTTCAGGAAATCCGGTTGGGATTATTTCGGTAACATCGAATATCGAATCGCGTTATACGCAAGTCAAAGATATCGGGGTTATCTTTATTAGTTCTTCTATCTTTGTCATTATTTTGGCGATCGTGATTACCGTGATGATTTCACAAGGGATTACGCGTCCAATCGCAGAGATGAAGCAACAAACTGAGCAAATCGCCGAAGGAAACTATACAGGTGAAGTGATGATTTACGGAGACGATGAGCTTGGTCAACTTGGACAAGCGATTAACGACCTCTCTGTGAAGATTAAAGAAGCACAAGAAGGAACCGAAGCGGAACGGCAAAGGCTGGATAGTGTCCTTCGTCATATGAGTGACGGGGTAATTGCGACCGACCGTCGTGGACGTATTGTGATTATCAATGCGGCTGCGTTAGATATTTTAAACTTACGTAGTGAACGAATTGTCGGAACACCACTATTAGATGTGTTAAGACTCGACCGTACTGTGACTTTCAGGGATTTACTTGAGTCTCAAGAAGAACGTATGATTACGTTTGAAGAAGATGGGGAAGATACGATTGTTCAATGTGAGTTCTCAGTGATTCAACGTGAATCTGGATTTATTAGCGGTCTTGTCTGCGTATTAACAGACGTTA
>CALCML010000225.1 GCA_937967765.1 uncultured Carnobacterium sp. | reverse complement strand
ACGCTTTGTCCGAATTGTGTTAAATACGTTCCTTCTTCTACCGCTGAGTCTCCCCCTCCGATAACGAAGATTTTCTTATCTTTGAAGAATGCTCCATCACAAACTGCACAGTAAGAAACGCCTCGTCCAGCGTACTCTTCTTCCCCTGGCACTTCTAATTTACGGTGATAAGAACCAGTCGCAATCACAACTGCGTAAGCGTAATAAGTTTTCTTGCCTGCAGTGATGACTTTAATATCACCCTCTAATTCGATTTTTGAAACTTGTCCGTAAGCATATTCTGCACCGAATTGCATCGCACCTTTATACATATTGTCGGCTAATTCTGGTCCAGAAATCGTAGGGAAACCAGGATAGTTTTCTACGTCTGAAGTGTTTAATAATTCTCCACCAGGAACACCTTTTTCGAGGATTAATGTTTTTAAATTTGCACGAGAAGTATAAAGCGCTGCGGTCATCCCACCAGGGCCACTTCCGATAATGACTACATCATAAATTGTTCTTTCTTCCATCAGAGATTCTCCTTTTGTATAAACTAAGAGCGCTGAGACTTAGTCCAACGCTCCTCTTCATTTTTAAGTGTAAGATACTCCCTTTAAAACGGCAACTTTATTGCTCATCTAAAGTTCCTTCGAGTTTTTTACCTAATTCAATCACGTATTGTTTTAAGCTGTCTTTGATTTCGGGATGTTCTAATCCAAATTCAATACTCGTCTTCATAAATCCAAATTTATCACCGACATCGAAACGCTCACCCTTGAATTGTTTCGCAAATACTCTTTGAGTAAGGTTCAATGTATCGATGGCATCTGTTAATTGAACTTCGCCACCTGCACCTGGTTCTTGTTTTTCTAAAATCTCAAAGATTTCTGGCGTTAATAAATAACGACCGATAATCGCTAAGTTACTTGGCGCATCTTCAGGTTTTGGTTTTTCTACGAAACGACGTACATTATATAATCCTTCTTCCACTTGGCTTTCAGGATCAATAATTCCGTATTTATACGTTTCTTCATGAGGAACTTCCATCACGGCGATATTTGAAGCATGTGTTTTTTCATATCCTTCAATCAATTGTTTTGTTAAAGGCACTTCATCACGCATAATATCGTCCCCAAGCATAATCACGAATGGCTCGCCACCCACGAATGCTTTTGCTTGAAGAACCGCGTCCCCAAGCCCTTTAGGATAAGATTGACGCACGAAGTATAAGTTAATTCCTGTTGTTTCTTGAACCAACTCTAACAGCTCAGTTTTCCCTTTGGCTTCAAGGTTTGACTCTAATTCGATATTTGAGTCGAAATGGTCTTCGATTGGACGTTTGCTCTTACCAGTTACGATTAAGATATCCTCAATTCCTGATGCTAGAGCTTCCTCAACGATATATTGAATCGTTGGTTTGTCTACGATTGGCAACATTTCTTTAGCCATCGCTTTTGTTGCTGGAAGGAAACGAGTTCCAAGTCCTGCTGCTGGAATAACGGCTTTTCTTACTTTTGTCATGTGTCTTCCTCCGTTTTGGTTTATTGGTGTTCTTTAATCGATGCTTCTGATTTAAATTCACGACCCATTAGGCGTTGAATCTCTTCGCGAACATCATGTCCTTTATATAAAACATTGTAAACAGCAGTTGTAATTGGCATTTCGATATTCTTCTCTTGTGCCAAAGCGTAGACGGCTTTACACGTTTCTACCCCTTCTACAACCAT
This sequence comes from uncultured Carnobacterium sp., assembly GCA_937967765.1. GTDB lineage: Bacteria > Bacillota > Bacilli > Lactobacillales > Aerococcaceae > Granulicatella. Next base: position 10,181 of record CALCML010000225.1, on the reverse strand, counting down.
TCCCATATTTTCCAAAATCGTTGGAAGCGGAACGCCTTTCCCGATTTGGTCCCCACATCTCCAGTTACGAGAATGAATACTCGTACATGTTACGATTAAATCGCCCACACCACTAAGTCCAATAAAGGTCAGTGGATCTGCGCCAAATGCAATTCCTAGGCGACTAATTTCTGATAATCCTCTTGTCATTAACGCAGCTTTTGCATTGTCCCCATAGCCTAAACCATGAAGAGCCCCTGCTCCAACCGCGATAACGTTTTTGAGTGCAGCTCCCATTTCCACTCCGACACAGTCTGTATTCGTATAAACACGGAAGAAGGAATTACTGAAAAGAGTTTGCACAACTTTAGCAGATTCCAAGTTTTCGCATGCTGCAGTTATGGTTGTGATGTCACGACGCGCCACTTCTTCGGCATGACTTGGTCCAGATAACACCACGATATCTTCGTAGCTGTCACGGTCCAACTCTTCAGCTAAAATTTCTGAAATACGTTTAAACGTTTCTTGTTCTAACCCTTTACTTGCATGAATAATCATCGGTTTATTTTCTAGTAATCCATTTAATTGTTTGGCTACTAAACGAATGACTTTTGTTGGGAGTACGAATAAGACCGCATCCACACCCTTCACGGCTTCGGTTAAATCTAAATAGCCTCGAATTGCTGGGTCCAGAAACACCCCTGGAAGGTAATGTTCATTCGTATGGCGCTCATTAATTTCTTGAATTTGCGCTTCGTTATTTCCCCATAAGCGAGCTTCATGATGGTTTTCTGCGAGCACCATTGCCAGTGCTGTCCCCCATGAACCTGCTCCTAAAATAGCTACTTTTGTCATAGTTGTTCTCCTTTACGCTTTTCCAAACAATACTGGAGATTGTGGATCGTCAATCGATACATAATCTGGCACGGCTGGAACTCTACGTCTTCTCACCACGATAATAGCGATGCCTAATAAGAATAACACAATTGAGACTAATTGCGAAATTCGGATAATACCAAACATCCAGAGGCTATCTGTACGCATTCCTTCGATAAAGAAACGTCCAAATGAATACCATAATAAGTATCCTGCCATGATTTCGCCGACTTTTACGCCTTTACGTCTGCGCAAGTAGAATAAAATCAATACGCCGACAAAAGACCAAAGTGATTCATATAAGAAAGTTGGATGGTAATAAACACCATCAATATGCATTTGCTCAATAATAAAAGTTGGTAAATGCAAGCCTTCTAGGAATGCACGCGTTACAGCTTCTCCATGCGCTTCTTGGTTTGTGAAGTTTCCCCAGCGCCCAATCGCTTGTGCGAGTAAAACGACAGGTGCCAAGATGTCTAAGAGTAATGCAAACGATACTTTTTCTTTTTTCGCAAACCAGTAGACAGTTGCTGCACCGGCAATGACACCACCGTAGATGGCTATTCCTCCATGCCAAATTTGGATGATTTCACCAGGATTTGCTAAGTAGTACTGCCATTCAAATAGAATGTAGTACAAGCGAGCTCCGACAAAGCCAAGTGGCACTGCCCAGAATACTAAATCAATGATAAATTCTTTTCGATACCCTTTACGAGTGGCTTCTTTATCCGCCAATGTTGTTGCTAAGTAAATTGCAAAAGCAATAATAATCCCATACCAACGCACTTGTAATCCACCGATTTCAAACGCAATCGGATTAATGGCCGAAACCATTTCTAAAACATTCATGTAACTAACCTCTAAACTTCTTTATTTTCTGCAATTAATTGTGTTAAACGATTCGTGAAGCTTTCTGTTGCATCGAATCCCATTTTCTTCGCACGGAAATTCATACATGCTACTTCTAAGATAATCGAAACGTTACGACCAGTCTTCACTGGGATGCGAATCTTAGGAATCTCTACACCCAACAATTCAACATTTTCCATATATCCACCTAAACGGTCATATCTCTTATCAGGTGTCCAGTTTTCAAGATGAACCACTAAATCGACTTGTTTTTGATCCAGAATTGCCCCTGCACCAAAGAGCGTCATCACATCCACAATACCAACACCGCGGATTTCGATTAAGTTGTTCAAGATTTCTGGCGCTTCCCCGATTAATGTTAATTCATCGTATTGATACAATTCTACTCGGTCATCCGCAACAAGACGGTGTCCTTTTTGCACAAGCTCTAACGCAGTTTCAGATTTACCGACGCCACTTTCACCTGTAATCAACAGACCAATTCCGAATACATCGAGTAATACACCGTGTACCGAAGAACGCTCCGCCAATCTTCCTTCTAAGAAGTTTGTGACACTACTTGATACTTGTGTTGTCTTCGAAGTTGCTTGTAAGATTGGAATTTGCGCTTTTGCAGCAGCTTCCACTAATTCTTTTGGCGGTTCTAGTTTTCTTGAAATAATAAAACATGGTGTCTCTGGTTTACAAAGACGTTCCATCACTTCTAATCGAATCCCTTCATCCATGGATGCCACAAAAGAAGTTTCTGTACGACCTAATAACTGGATACGTTCTGCTGGATAGAAATTTAAAAATCCTGCTAATTCTAATCCCGGTCTTGAAATTTCACTTGTAACGATTGGACGGTCAAGATACTCCTCTCCATAAATTGGTTTTAAATGAATATTCTTGATTAATTCTCTAACCGTAACACTTTTCATATTATCCCTCATTTCTTTATACCCTTCTACTATACCATATTTGAGCGCTTTCTTGTATGCTTTTAGAATTTATTAAACTTCTGTTCATTCTGCAAAATAATATTGAGCAACCTACTTGAATATTTTATAGGATTTTATATAATAGTCTAAGTTTCTGAATAGGAGGAAAAAACATGGTATTTTATTCATATGAATTTTTAAAAAGTAAAGTTCAACAAATTGATTATATTCAATTAGGACTGACACTTTTTGTCATTGTTATTTTAGCAATTGCCTTATATCGTTATTTTAAAAATAAACAAGACACAAAATTTCGCGAATTAGCATTAATCGCCGTCATCGGTATCTTAATTCTTGCTGGTTCTAAGATTGCTGACTTACAGTCTTCTAAAAATTCAGAAAATCAATATTCTGGAGCCCTTCGCTTCGTTGAAACGATCGCTCAAGATTTACATGTTAATAAAGAAGATGTCTATATTAATACTGAAGCCGCAAAGGATGGAGCCATCGTCAAAGTTGGCGATCAATTCTATCGGGTATTAACAGGGGATAGCCCGGAACATTACCTACTCGAAAAAATGGAATTGCAAAATCCAAAAGTTACGATTAAGGAGGCTGAATAAGTTGAACCTTTCATATATCGATGTCGCAATCAAACTTGCACTTGGACTATTATCATTAATTGTTGTAATCAACTACACTGGGAAAGGAAACCTCGCCCCTACATCTGCAAGTGACCAAATACAAAACTATGTACTCGGGGGAATTCTCGGGGGTGTGATTTATAATCCATCCATTACCATCTTACAATACTGCATCATCTTATTAATTTGGTTTGCGTTAGTACTAACCCTTCGCTGGGTAAAAACAAATAATCGTACAGTGAAGAAGATGCTTGACGGTGAACCTTTACAATTAATTAAACATGGAAAAATTGACGTTGAAAATGTGCGTCTCGCTGGTCTAACGGCTCAAGAAGTTGCTTTTAAATTACGTTCACAAGGAGTCTTTTCTATTCGCGATGTAAAAAGTGCCATCCTAGAACAAAATGGACAACTCATTCTCACAAAATCTGGAGAAGAAAATCCGAAATATCCACTGATTACAGATGGAGTTATTCAACAAAACGTTTTAGAAGTCATCGACAAAACAGAAGATTGGGTGACTGAACAACTGGCTGCCCAAGATATTCAAGATGTTTCAGATGTATTCCTTGCAGAATACAATAACGGCCAATTAATGGTTGTGAAATACTAATGGAATCCAAACAAAAATAAGCGACCAAATTGGTCGCTTATTTTTTATTTATTAGTCTACTAGATTTTCAACAAAGCGTTGGAAAATCGTTAACAGAATGCTTACTACTAAGGTAATGAGTGGATCCGAGAATGAGAATCCCGGTCCTACAAACCATGATGTTAGGCTTAACATCATCGCATTTAACACAAAGCTAAAGCATCCAAACGTTACAATCGTTACTGGTAATGTTAAAAGGAATAAAATCGGTTTAACAGATAGGTTTAGTACCGCGAGAACGATACTTGCAACAAGCGCTGCTACCCAGTTCGTAACGTAAAATTGTGGTACAAACCACGCAATCACCAAGAACCCTAATGTGTTAATGGCAATCTTTTTAGTAATTGACACTAAAAATCACTCCAATCGTCGTCATCATCTTCCTCTACGCGGCGCGCTGTTTTACGCGGGCGAGAGCTTCCAGAAGTGTAATAGTAAGTATTTCTGCGTCTATCGTCACGGTAATACCCAGTTCTTTCTTCTGGAATAATGATAGCAAGTAAGATGTATAGGAAAATAGGGAATCCTGAGAAACTACAAAGGATATACAGCACACGTACAATTGTTGGATCTACCTCGAAGTATTCTGCAATACCTCCCAACACCCCACAAACAACTCTGTTCTTTCTTGAGCGTCTTAATTTTTTCATTTTGTTTATCCTTCTTTCTTGCTACTTGTATCTGATTGTAGCTGATTTACTTGAATATTTCCAGTTGTCGTTTCTGCGACTACTCGTGGCATTGAGTCTCGAGTTTTACGAATCAATGCACTTCTTTCTGCTAAATCCTTCGTTTGTCGAATCACTTCGAAGACTGTTTCATCAAAGCGAATCGCACCAAGAGATGTTTCAATTTCGGCTTCAAGCCCTACTTCTTCAGCAACTTCAATTTTAATATTTCCGTTCACTGTTTCCACATCGACTTTTTTCGTTTCAGGATGTGCCACTGCTACTTTAATATTCCCTGTCACGGCTTCTAGCTTTGTTCCTAAGAATTGACCATCGAGATGAATATTCCCGTTTACTGTTTCAGACACGATATCTTTGAATTCGAGGTGTTCATATTTAAGATTTCCGTTCACTGTTTCGGCTTCAAGGAGAACCCCTTTGACATCTTTCAAACGAATATCTCCATTATCCACTTCGAAGTAGTAATCTTTTCCTTCTAACTCTTTCAAATGAATGGTTGTATTCAACCCTTTGATGGCTACATAATCATACACTTTTTGCGGAAGTGAAATGGTCCAGTCGCAATAGACGCGCTTGCTGACACTCTTGATGACAATCTTATCGTCGTCCACGCCAACCTTCACACGGTCACGAACAAATCCTTCCGCATCGAAGAACTCTTCGTCTTGCGCAGCCACGCGGCAATTTCCTTCAATCGTCATTGTGTTACCAGGAACAGTCTTCACACGAACAATTCCGTTGGCCACTTTGAAATCGAGAATACTCGCATCATCAATCACTTGATGGAAATGATACGGTACTTTTTTGCCGTTTTTGGCTTCTAAGTAAGGCATGTTCACTTCTGTATTTTGAATAACTGATCCCACCGCTGTCACAATTGAGTCTGCGAATTTTGCAGCCCATGAAGAGATATTTCCCGCTGTTCTACGAGTTTTATCTTCCCAGTCAGTGTCTTGCACTTTCTTCTTCGCTTTCTTAAAGCTTTCTTCCCATTCTTGTTTCTTTTCAGCTTTTACTTTTGCATCGGCTTGTTTCTTTTCTTGTAACAAACTCTTATATTGGTTATTTAATTGCTCCGCTTCTTCTTGCAGACGAACAAGTTCCATTTCTTCATCCACAGTTAACGAATCCAATTGCTCAGCCGTTCTGATTTCATCGATGCGTCGATCAATTTCCTTCGCGCGCTTCAACACCACTTGGATAGCGTCATCTGTTTGGTCACTTTTTGCAGAGAATTTAGTAAAAGCACTTGCCACACCTTCCATGACTGAGTCTAATTGGCTAGAAGTGGGTTGTTCTTTCGCACTTGCCTTCTCACCCATTTTTTCGAGTAAGACTACTGCTTCCTCTGCTGAAATAATTCCTTTGTCTACTAATTCTAAAATTCTATCTTTTTGATTCATTTTCGCTTCCCCCTTAAATCGGTTCGTTCTTGATTACATTCTTAGTGTACCGAACTTCCAAAACGAAAACATAGGTCCTAAGGTTGATTTTTATCCCAAACTTCTCTAAACCTAAAGTTGTATATCGAGTTTTTTTATCTTTCCTTCCCCTACAAATTGATAATGACGCTCTATGATTCCGTAGAATTCAACGGATTTTATACTTGCAGTAATGGGGAATCGTATTAAATGCGAAATAGAGAATGTAGGAATTTATTCCGTACATTCTCTTTGAGGCTTTAAAGGTGAGAGACCTTGGCTCGAACCGGTACCCCATTACAGCAATGTATAAATAAATCCGTAGGAATTCGAAAGGAATCCTTCTTATATAGTGTCCCTTCTTGCGCCATTACCAATTTGTTGTTACACTTTGGATACAGTAATTGTAGGAGTTGGAAAGTAATGACAAAAAAGGAAGTCCCATTGAAATCGCATGAGCGACTCGATCGACTCGAAAAAGAAAATATCGATATCATTCAAAGTCGTGAGGTCTTCTCATTTTCGCTGGATGCCGTCCTTTTGGCAGACTTTGCCAATATCGCAAAAAGTAGAAAGGCTACAATTATGGACCTTTGCTCAGGTAACGGCGCGGTGGCATTTTTACTCAGCCATAAAACCAAAAATCACATTACCGCTGTTGAAATCCAAGAACAGCTATGGGATATGGCGATGCGTACGAACCAACTCAACGACTCAGAAGACCGCATCACGTTTATCAATCAGGATATCCGTCAGTTAAAAGGCATCATCCCGAAAGATTCGGTCGACTTTATTACCTGCAATCCGCCTTATTTCAAGGTCAAAGAAACCAATCAAACCAATTTGAAGGAAGCCTACACGATTGCTCGCCATGAAGTGCATTTGCCACTGGAAGACTTACTTCAGACAATTTCTGGCCTCTTAAAGATGAAAGGAAAAGCCTATCTCGTGCATAGACCCGACCGTCTCACGGATATTTTAACCGAGGCAAGGGCTCATCGACTCGAAGCGAAACGCGTGCAATTCGTCCATCCAAAAGAAGGTAAAGAAAGCAATATCGTCCTCATCGAATTAATGAAAGACGGCCTTCCTGGTGGACTCAAGGTATTGCCTCCGATTACGGTTTTCGATGAGCATCAAGAATATACCGATAAGATTAGAAGTATCCTCTGGGGGGACAACGCATGAGCCAGTTCTTTATGTACGTCCTTCTCTGCAAGGATCAGACCTTTTATACGGGCTACACGGTTGATTTGGAAAAACGAATCGCGACTCACAATGCCGGAAAAGGTGCTAAATATACAAGGGTGAGAACTCCCGTCACTCTCCTTTACGCTAAAGAATTTGCCACCAAGCAAGAAGCGATGAAGGCAGAAGCGGCGTTCAAGAAATTTTCTCGCCCCAAAAAAGAAACATTTCTACAGACGATTGGCGCAACCGTCGACCGTCCTGTCATTATTTATTTAGAAGGAGAACAGCCTCATGAGACAACAGAGTTATCGGACTGAAGGCAAAGGAAAACTATTCCTTGTCCCCACTCCGATTGGTAACTTAGAAGATATGACTTTCCGCGCGGTAAATACTCTTCGCGACGTGGATTTAATCCTAGCCGAAGATACACGTCATACGCAAAAGTTACTCAATCATTTTGAAATCGAGACTCCGCAAAAGAGTTTCCATGAACATAATACTCAGGAGAGAATCCCTCAAGTCATCGAGTGGTTGCAAGAAGGAAAAACCATCGCGCAAGTGAGCGACGCTGGTACACCATCGATTAGCGACCCAGGTTTTGAACTCGTGCAAGCCTGTGTCGAAGTCGGCATTCCTGTCATTCCTCTTCCAGGGGCAAACGCGGGAATTACGGCTCTTATCGCAAGTGGCCTCGTTCCTCAGCCGTTCTATTTCTATGGTTTCTTACCACGTAAAAAGAAAGAAAAAATCGAAGCGCTAGAACAATTACGCACGCATAGCGAGACTGTGATTTTATATGAATCACCTTTCCGATTGAAAGATACGTTTTCGGCGATTCAAACCGTCTACGGCGAACAACAATCTGTCGTTTTATGCCGTGAATTGACGAAAACCTTCGAAGAGTTCATTCGCGGAACAGCCGCAGAACTCGTTGCCCTTGTAAACGAAGAAGAATTAAAAGGCGAATGCTGCATCTTGATTGGACATAAAAATCCAGACGAAGTGACCACTGCTCTTTCTGGCGCATTAGAAGAAAATACACCAGACGCTTCACTTTCGATTGCAGAACAAGTCGACTGGTTTATGGAACAGCAAAACCTTACGCAAAAAGATGCGATTAAAGCTGTCGCAAAACATCTAGGCCTTAAAAAGCAAGAAGTCTACAAAGAGGTACATGCATAAATAAATCCGTAAGATTTTCCATAATCAACAGGACATGAATTTTATGATGGTTTCCTCTACAACTAATCCATATAAAATCAAAGCACCCAAGCATTACTGCCTGGGTGTTTGTTTATACTCCGATAAATTTAAATACATTAAAGGCGGTCATAAATACTAAAATAGCCATCAATCCTAAATACAATTTTTCAACGGCTTCGTGCGTGAGTTTCGATTGGATTTTTGTTCCAATCCAACCACCAAGTACCGCAAAAATCGCTATCGCTAAAATCACGAGACTGACATTGTTGTATTTTTCAAAGTCTCGAATGACGGTGCCCATCTTAATAATCTGTGCAAAGAAAATCATCAAAATCGAATAGGCTGCTGCATCTTTGGCTTTCATCGAGAAGAAGTAAACCAAAAGTGCAATATTTAGCGGTCCTCCGCCAATGCCTAAATAGACTGAAATGATACCAACTGTTAGCCCGATTGTCACAATTGCCACAAGATTCGTTACTTCTAGCGTTCGAATGCTTTCCTTATTGAGGGTGAACAAAATAATGCCACCGAGTAATAGAAATAGAATCACGGATTGTGTTGCGCTCACTGCTTGACTACCCCAACTCTCTACGGCATGAAGGAAAACCACATCTCCAATTTTCCCACCAATAATCGATCCGAACGCCAATCCTAGCGCGATTTGTTTTTGGACATGAAATCCTTGCTTACTTCTTTTATAAATAGAAACAAGACACATCGTAAAGACCGCGACAGTCGAATACACACTAATCATGCTCGTCGTATCGATGCCGACAAAATCGAAGGCTGGCTTGATGATAATGCCGCCGCCTAACCCGGTAATCGCTCCAATCATCGTCGCACAAAGCACGATGATACTATAAATAATAATGTGCATTAGCGGCCTCCAAGATTCCGGACACATCTAAACCCTAAATGGCTCGATGTTGAGTCCCACAATGCGCCATTACGTGCGGCCACGCGATACCTGTTGCAGTATGAACAATGGCATAAGAAGGAGCCTCCGCGAATCGCATATTCGTATTCGAAATTAATGGGACGAGATGCGTCTTCTTCGATTTCTTCAAACGGAATTCCGCGATGGTTACAGCACCATTCCCAGACATTTCCAATCATCTGATAAAGTCCATATCCATTTGGTTCAAAACTCTTCACGGGTGCCGTTCCTAAAAATCCGTCCGCTTCAGTATTCACATTAGGGAAATCTCCTTGCCAAGTATTCGCATGAAACTCACCGTCTTGTTCGAGCTCATCGCCCCATGGAAACTGTGTGGTTGTACCGCCACGTGCGGCATATTCCCATTGCGTTTCTGTTGGCAATTTTACTTTTGCCCAATCGCAGTAAGCTAATGCATCTTGTAAGGAAACATGCACGACTGGATGGTCCATTACATCGTCAATTGAAGACTGCGGTCCTGTTGGATGGTTCCAGCAAGCACCTGGCACTAGAAGCCACCATGATGACCCCGATACATGGGCGTATTCTGCTCTTTTTTCTGGCTCGACCAATAGGTGAAATACATACGAATCTCCTATGGTTTCTGCCGTTGTGGTATAACCTGTCGCATCTACAAATGCTTTAAACTCACGATTCGTCACGGTCGTATCCGCGATTTCAAACGCAAGGACCTTTTTCATCACTGGTGGTGCCTCATGGTCTTCGATAAAGCCTTGGCCATGTGCATCTCCCATTTGAAAGATGCCAGATTTTAAAGGCACAAAATTCATACTATCGA
>CALCML010000224.1 GCA_937967765.1 uncultured Carnobacterium sp. | reverse complement strand
TGTTTACAGCGAAACTCATTCCATTCAACCACTGTGCTAAGAGGGCGTAGGATTTATAATCCGTACTTAAAGTACTTTATAAAGTTAGACGCAGTAGCTGATTGAATTAAGCTTCATCACTCGTGATTCGCTTAATCCTAATCATCCTTGCGGGGGTAAGACTACAAAGCAAACAGGACTCACACTGTGAGTCCTGTTTTGTCTTTGGTCTTACTCCCTCTTTGAGGCTTTTAAGGCGCAAGACCAAGGCTTGCGCCGGTGCAACGTTACAGTGATGATCATTAAATCCGCAAGGATTCAAAAGAATCATCCATAAGTCTTTTATTTCAACACCACTAAGAAGTATTTTTTCTTGCCGCGGCGGACGATGACGAAGCGTTCTTCGAAGGATTGTTCTTTCGTCCATTCGAATTCGAGGTCGGTTACTTTTTCACCGTTGATTGAAATCGCGCCGTTTTGAATGTCTTCGCGTGATTGTCTTCTTGATGGTTCGATGCCAAGGTCAACAAGCCATGTTGCTAAGTTTTGGCTTTCTTTTGAACTTTCGAAGGTTGGCATGTTTTTGAAGCCTTGTTCGATTTCGTCGGCTGTTAATTGTTGTACGTTCCCTGTGAAGAGCGCGTTTGTAATTTTCTTCGCGTCTTCTAAGGCTTTTTCGCCGTGAACGAAGCGTGTTACTTCTTCAGCAAGGCGGATTTGTGCTTCACGTTTGTGAGGTTCTGTCGCCACTTTTTCTTCGAGCGCTTCGATTTCTTCGCGGTCTAGGAATGTGAAGTACTTGATGTATTTAATCACGTCGCGGTCATCTTGGTTTAACCAGAATTGGTAGAATTCGTATGGAGTTGTCTTTTCAGGGTCAAGCCATACAGCGCCACCAGCTGATTTTCCGAATTTTGTACCGTCTGATTTTAACATCAATGGAATTGTTAAACCGTACGCACGAGACTCTGCGCCTTCTACTTTACGGATTAACTCAAGCCCTGAAGTGATGTTCCCCCATTGGTCCGCACCACCGATTTGAACTTGCACGTCTTCTGTCTTGAATAAATGCAAGAAGTCCATTGATTGTAGGATTTGGTATGAGAATTCTGTAAATGAAATTCCCACTTCTAGACGGCTTGCGACAACGTCTTTCGCAAGCATTGTGTTTAAGTTGAAATGCTTCCCGTAGTCACGCAAGAAGTCTAATAATGATAAATCTTTTGTCCAATCGTAGTTGTTTACAAGGCGTAATGTCGCTTGGTCTTCATCTGTTGTGAAGAATAATTTCTTCATTTGCGCTGTTAATTTTTCTACATTGTGTTGAACTTGCTCCATTGATTGAAGCACACGTTCGCTTGTACGACCACTTGGATCCCCGATAGAACCTGTCGCTCCACCAATCAAGATGACTGGTTTATGTCCTGCTAATTGGAACCGACGAAGAATCATAAATGGAATTAAGTGTCCAATGTGCATGCTGTCTCCAGTTGGGTCAACCCCACAGTAGAGTGATACAGCCTTTTCGTTTGTTAAGGCACGTAAGCCTTCTTCATCTGTCATTTGGTTGATGGCGCCGCGCCATTCTAAATCATCGATAATGTTCATCTTGTTTCTTCCCTTCTTTCTTGTAAATAAAAAATCCCTAATAGCCAAAAAGACTATTAGGGACGATTTTCACCGTGTTACCACCCTTGTTGACGATGCGAGGCATCATCCACTCGAGCATCCTTATCGCGGATGAGACGTCCTGACGGATTGCTCCCAAGTGTACTTCGCGGATGTGGGGGATTGTCTTGCACCGACCGACAATTCTCTTCTTTCTCCCGTGGACAACCACTACTGCGCTTGTTCATTGCTTCTATATGTGCATTTAGTATACGGCTTATCCTACTTGATGTCAATGACTACATTTCATCTGGAGCAGCTACGCCAAGAAGCGCTAAGCCTTGTTTTAGGATGCTTGCTGTTGTTTGTACTAAAGCGATACGGCTGTTGAAGGCTTCATCTTCAACAAGTACTTTTGTATGTGCGTAATATTTATTGAACGCTTGTGCTAAGTTGATAACGAATTTCGCAATCGCTGATGGTTCGCATTTTTCTTCAGCAAAACGCACAACGTTTGGATAGTTTTCGATGAGTTTCAATACTTCCCACGCATCATCGTCTGTTAATGAAAATGCTGCTGCCATATCCACAGTATGGTTTGCTTTACGTAAAATACTCATCGCACGAGCGTGTGTATATTGCACGTATGGACCTGTTTCTCCTTCAAATTGCACCACTTCTTCCAGTGCGAAGTCGAAGTTGTTTGTACGGTCGTTCTTCAAGTCGTGGAAAATAACCGCACCCACCCCAACAGCGTGTGCTACAGCTTCTTTGTTTTCAAGCGATGGATTTTTTGCTTCGATTTGTTTCAAAGCAAGTTCTGTCGCTTCTTTTAACACGCCTTCAAGAAGGATGATTTTTCCTTTACGTGTCGATAATTTCTTACCGTTTAATGTGATTAGTCCGAATGGAATATGCACGATATCTTCAGACCAAGGTAAGTTTAATTCTTTTAAGACTGCTTTTAATTGTTTGAAGTGGTTTGATTGTTCCATCCCTACCACGTAAATACATTTCGCGAAATCGTAAGTATTCTTACGGTAGTTTGCGGCTGCTAAGTCACGTGTCATGTATAGTGTTGCGCCGTCTGATTTTTTAATTAATGCTGGTGGTAAATCATATTTCTCAAGGTCTACGATGGTAGCACCGTTATCCACTTTTAGTAAGTTCGCGTCTTCAAGCATGTCGACCACAACGTCCATCTTGTCGTTATAGAACGCTTCACCGTTGTAAGAATCAAAAGTCACGCCTAGTAAGTCATACACGCGGTTGAATTCTTTCAACGATTCGCTTCTGAACCATTCCCATAGACGAACCGCTTCTGGGTCTCCATCTTCTAGTTTCTTGAACCATGCACGGCCTTTGTCATCTAATGTTGGGTCTAGTTCTGCTTCTTCGTGGAAACGAACGTATAATTTAATGAGTTCTGCGATTGGATCTGCTTTTACAAGCTCTTCGCTTCCCCATAATTTGTACGCTTCGATCAATTTCCCGAATTGTGTTCCCCAGTCTCCTAAGTGGTTGATACGAATTGGCTCATAGCCCACTTTTTTCTCTAGGTTCGCAATCGCGTTCCCGATTACTGTTGAACGTAAATGTCCCATTGACATTGGCTTCGCGATGTTAGGTGAAGACATATCGATCACGACTTTACGTCCTTGACCGTAATCCCAGTCACCGTAATGCTCGCCAAGTTCTAAGACTTCTTTTAAGACTTCATCAGCAAAAGCGCTACGTTCTAAGAAGAAGTTCGCGTATGGTCCCATTGCTTCTGCGCGTTCGATATGCTTATCGCTTACGGCTTCCACGATTTCTGTCGCGATAGCTTGTGGTGCTTTACGTAATACTTTTGCAAGTGTAAATGCAGGGAAAGCGAGGTCCCCTTGGTTTGCATATTTAGGCACTTCAATCATTGATACGATTTCATCAACGCTTAAATGCTCGCCGACTGTTTTTGCGATTTGTTCTGCAACAATTTTCTTATAATTCATCTTTATTCTCCTTTTCTTTGGTTTTCTACTCGGATATCCATTTGCACAAAAAAATCCCTATACGACGACAGTCATATAGAGACGAGAATTCCCGTGGTACCACTCTGCTTGCTCAAATTGAGCCACTTTACTCGGTAACGGCGAATCCGGATTATCCTACATTTCAAATAATCATTTCAAAAGTGCGGTTCATTTTTAATGAATGGTTGGCTTTCACCCTTCCAACTCGCTAATACATTCGGTTAAAAACTACTCTCTTTTTCATCAATTTTGCTATTTAACTGTCATCCACTGTATCATAACTAGCGCGATTTTGCAATTTTACTTCTCTTTAAAATAACGAATCCCATTGACCACTGAAGAAATGGCAAATAATACTGCAACGATTCCATAGAGTGGCTTCGAAACGACCGCTAAAATCACAAAGGCAATCGCACAAATGGCGTACACAATACATTGATATAATTTTTGATTCATATTGGTCACCTACTTCAATTTGTCATGGTCATACGTATGCACGAGTTCAAGCCCTGCAAAACGTTGTTGGCGAAGCGCTTCGTATACGACAATCGCTGCCGTATTCGATAAATTCAATGAGCGCACATGCGTATCGTTCATCGGAAGACGCAAGCATTTCTCTTCGTTCGCGCGCATAAATTCTTCAGGAAGACCGGTTGTTTCTTTCCCGAACATGAAGAATTGCTCCTCATCGCGGGCTAAATCCACCTCATCATACGTATGGTTGGCGAATTTTGTAATTAAATATAATGGACGTTCTCCTAAATACTCTAGGAACGCTTCAAGGGATTTGTGATACGTAATATCGACATCATGCCAATAATCGAGCCCCGCGCGTTTTAAGTGCTTATCATCTGTCGAGAATCCAAGCGGTTCAATCAGATGCAGTGGCGAATTCGTCGCCGCACATGTTCTTGCGATATTTCCAGTATTGGCTGGGATTTGTGGTTCAAATAATACGATATGATTTACCGTCATTTGGTTGCCTCTTCTCTATATTTTTCTTGTAAAACTACAATTGCTTTATCTAATTCTTCCACTAACTCGATATCTTCCTTCGATGGGTTTTCGAGCGAAGCGAGTTTCTTGGTCGCTGCTGCTTTTTGCTCGTTAAAATAATCGATCATCTCTTGGTTAGATTCATTCACGATTTCTGCAACGGCCCATGCAGCGGTCCCCTTCATCACAGGACGCATATCTTCTTTCATGACACGAAGCAGCAGTGGCACCGCCGTTTTATCGCGGTAGTTCGCCAGTGCGATAATCGCATTTCGTTGCAACGGCTTCTTCCCACGCCACGATCCAGCCATTTTGCCAAAGCGCTCCTTGAATTCCTTGTTCGAAATCGTCACGAGCGGCTTCAATAGCGGATGCGTCTCCTCAACGTATGGCTCCATTTCAGGATGCAAGTGGAAATCTTTCCCCTTATTATACGGACACACTTGCTGGCAAATATCACAGCCGTAAATTACATGACCGATTTTTTTACGAAACTCTTGCGGCATAAAGCCTTTCGTCTGCGTCTGATACGACAAGCAGCGCATGGCATTCATACGTCCATCGCCCAGAAGCGCACCGGTTGGACAGAAATCCACACAGCGCGTACAATCGCCGCACCCGTAGTCCACCATTTCATCGGTTGGAAACTCGATATTCGTAATCAGCTCGCCTAAGTAGACATACGAGCCAAATTCCTTCGTAATGAGAAGTCCATTTTTGCCGACAAAGCCAATCCCCGCACGCTCAGCTACGCGGACATCGATTAATTCGCCTGTGTCGACCATTGGCTTAAAGCGAGAATCTTCGTCTTGAACTTCTTCTTTGATGTAATGAATCAGTGCTTCCATGCGTCTTGAGAGAATAAAGTGATAATCCTCCCCCCACGAAGCCCTCGCAAAGGCCCCGCGACGCTCTCCCTTCACACGTTCCGGCTTATTCTTCGGAAGTGTCGGATATGCCAGCGCGATGGAAATAATCGTTTTTGGAGTATCGAAGATTTTCTCAGGATAAATACGCTCTTCTAGCACTGGATGCTCAAACCCTGTCGTATGACCGAGTTCTTTGGAACGACGCATGCTCTCTTCTAAGTGCGTAAACGGCTCGGCAGAAGCAAAACCAATCTTATCGATGCCAAGCTCTTTACTTTTAGCGATAATTTTCTGTTTTAAGACTGCTGTATCCATCAAAAACCTCCTCTCTTTGTTCTTATCTATTGTACTATACTTCTCTTTTATCACAAAGTGTCTAAATTTTGCGCAAAAAAAGAACGCTAGCCTTCGGTGTAAACACTGCGAAAGTTAACGTTAGTCGAACATCAATTGCCGTGCAAAATCAATTACAGAGCAAAAGATTATTTGTATAATAGCGCTTTTCTCAGAAAAAATCAACTGAAAAGTTAAGAAATTCTAACGTTTTTGAAAAATTTTTTATCGTTCCCCAAGTTATCTTGAATTTTCATCAAAAAATCCTTCTGTTATGCACTTTAAGAACATTATAAACAAAGGAAAAGCAACTCCTTGAGTTGCTTTTCTTATACTGTTTTCTTCTTCACTTCATTATACAATTCTTCTGTAATCGTAGCAGCTGCCATCGGATGGTCTCCCGGATTAATAACGACATCATAATACTCTAATTGTTCATCAAGCGTCACAATTAATGCTTTACAATCTTCTCCATAGTGCTTACGAAGTCTTTTCCAGTCCGTATACACTTTGAGTGTCCACTCTTTCGTTTTTCCGGTTTGCATTGCTAAATCAAAAGGAATGTTAGGTTCTATTTCAGTTTGCGGGTTGTCTTCCAAAAGTTGGTCATATCCATGAAGTCGCATTGGGGCAATAAATTTTGCTGTTTTTAAAGCTTCATAAAACTGATATAAATAGACCTGGCTGAGTGTTTTCTTATCTTTAGTATTCAGCTTGCCCAATTGACGTGCCAAATATAACCACTTGATCACATTCGGATTCGTTACAGGTATTTCTTTTTCATCCATCCCTTTATACCGCGGAAGATCCACTAGTTGTTCCGCAAGAATCGTTGTTTTTTCACCACAATATTGAATTCCACGTATTCCATCATAGATAAATAAGTCTCTTATGAAATTACGAATTCCTTCTTTATCAGGCCCATTCTCAATTCGTTTAAAATCAAATATCTCATCTTTCTTATAAATCTCTTTATGGTAATGCATGTATGAGCTTGGAATCAATTGAGCCATTGGCATTGTAACAGAGAGTAATCCCTTCTCATCTTCTGATGCATGAGAAAACAGATAAGGCTCATCTGTTTCTACTGAATACACTACATAAATATCATCTAATAAAAATAGTTTTTCTCGAATCAGTTTATACAATTCTCGTCTTTTATAATTTAATAGTACCTGTTTGGCTTCAAATCGTTTAGCCTCTTCAGCATGCACTTTATAATATAATTGCCAAATCTCCGAAATATCTGATGCCGCTAATTTTTCACAATCCTCTTTAGTAAGTTTGCCCTCTTGTTCATTCACAAAAGCGATTCCCAGCGCAGTAATATAAGCATTATATCGTTGTGCATCCGGAGCATTTTCCGAATGCAACACCGTTCCCTTATAAATATCAAGTTTAGCCCCATCTTGGACTCTTGCCATCACCATTGTGTCTGAAGCTTCTTGAACCTCGCCTTCAGGAACCTCAAGTGATAGAACAGTTGTTTTCACAGGCGTTTCCGTCACACAACTCATCTTTGTTACAACCATTTCATCCCCTACTTTGATGGACCCCTTCACAAAGCCCACTACCATTAAGTCTGAAGGATTGTCATCTCCCCTAAAAAAATTAACAACCCCAAGAGTAAAACTCGAATCCTGTTTCTTCTTTCCAAATAAAAAATTGAATAATCCCATTCATATTCCTCCCGTTGCTAATCGCTGATACTTGATACTTAAAGTATATCATAGCTTATTTCGAGAATATATAAACCACTAAACCAGAGAAAAGCAACTCAAGGAGTTGCTTTTCTTATAACTATTCATTTACTTTATTAAAGAATTCTTCTGTCATCAATTCAGCTATCGGATATTCGCCAGGATTAATAACAACATCATACTCTTTTACCAATTCATCAAGCGTCACAACTAACCCTTTATACTCTTCACCAAAGTGTTTACGGAGTCTCTTCCAGTCCGTATACACTTGAACTGCCTTCTCTTTTGTTTTCCCTTGTTGTATCGCTAAATTGAAAGGAATATTGGGTTCTGTGTCCGTTTGCGGGTTATCTTCAAGGAGTTGGTCATACCCATGAAGTCGCATTGGCGCAATAAATTTTGCGGTCTTTGTAGATTTGGCAAAAATACAAAAATATCCGTAACCGATATTCTTTTGTTCTTTATCGTCTATTCCGCTCGATTGACGTGTTAGATGTAACCATCTAACTAAATCCGGATTCGTTACAGGGATTTCTGCTTCATCTACCCCTTCATAATTTGGAAGGTCCATTAATTCTTTTGCAAAAATCAACGTATCTTCTGTGAAATATTGAATCGCTTCTACTCCATCATATATAAATAAATCTCTTAGAAAATTACGAATCCCCTCTTTTTCAGGTCCGTTTTCAATCCGTTTAAAATCAAATCTCTCATCTTTCTTATAAATCTCTTTACGGTAATGCATGTATGAACTTGGAATCAGATAAACCCATGAATGTGAAACAGTCATCCCCTTAGTTCCATCTAATGATGCAGTAGCAAACAAATGAGGTTCGTTCGTTATTGGTGAGTATATTACATAAATGTCATCTAATAAAAATAGTTTTTCCCGAATCAAATTAAAGAAATCTCGTCTTCTCTGATCCACCTTCAGTTTTATTTCTTTTACCCTTTCAAATTCTTCAAGATGGGCCTTCCAATATAAACTCCAAATCTCCGAAATATCTGAAGCGGCTAATTTTTCACGATCCTCTTCAGTGAGTATTCCATCTTGTTGCTTTACAAAAGCGATATCCATTGTAAAACGATAAGCATGGTAAACCTGAGTATCTGTCACGGTTTCCGAATGCAACATGGTACCTTTATAAATCCCAAGTTTATTCCCATCTTTGACTTTTACCTTCACCACTATTTCTGAGGTTTCTTGAACCTCCTCTTCATAAACATAAATGGATGAAATGACGGTTTTTACAGGCGTTTCCGATAAACAACTTATCTTTGTAACAACAAGTTCGTCACCTACTTTGATGGTTCCTTGAACAAAGCCCTCAATAATTAAGTCTGTAGCGTTGTCATCAACACCAATTACATTAATTACTCCAAGAATACAGATTGATTCTGCTTCTTCCTTACCCAGAGTAAAACTCGGATCCTGTTTCTTCTTTCCAAATAAAAAATCGAATAATCCCATTTCTCTTCTCCTACTCCTAATCATTTACTATCTTCGTTTTTATTACCCTCTTCGAAATACAGTGTTCCGTTAATAAGGACAGGATGCGGAATTAATGGACCTCCCAACGGTTGGAGGAGGCCTCTCCACTCTTCCCCGTACTCTTCATTGAATCTCTTCCAATCTGTAAAAATTGGAACAGCCTTCTTATTGTCTTTTAGCTCTTTCATTGCTACTTCATACTTCACATCTTCTGCAAAAGAAGTCTCCCCTTTTTCGTTGGGTTTTGGTAATTCTCCTTCTACTTTGATAGGTACAATAAAACGTGCTGTTTTCAAAGCTTCCGTCAAACGGTTTAAATACAAATTGGATAAGAAATCTCGGTCTCTCTTTCCTAATGTAGTAGTATCTCCAATTTGGCCTATCATTAGCAAGCAACGAACCACATCCGGATTCATGATAGGTTTATCAACCTCTCTCATTCCTTCTAAATCTGGGGATTTTATTAGTGCTTTTGCACTAATTGACGTTTCATCTGAAATAAACTCAATTCCTTCAGCTCCATTTAAGAAAATAACTTCGTTTAAGAAATTCTGGATTCCATCTTTATCCGGTCCGTTTTCAATGCAACGGAGTTCAAACTCATCAGGATATGTAAATCTCTCTTTATATGCCGCAGGAATTAAACGTACCATTGTTTCAGCTGGCTCAAGGCTACCATCTTTATTTCTTGTTGAACTTATGAACAAAGCTGGTTCTCCAGTCTTTACAGAATAAACTGCATATATTTCATCGAGTGTTAATAATTTAGCGCGAACCTGCTCCATTAAAAGAAGGGTTTTTTCAAGATAGTATGCATGTTTTCCATGTGAATGTTGTGCAGCACTAGCATCACAAAAACGGATAGATTGGCTCCATATTTCTATTAAGTCCGAAATCGAAAAGCGACTACGATCCTCATCCATTAATACTCCATTTTGCCAGAAGAAAAATGCATTAAGAATAGCGTAAAGATAAGAAGCTCTTAACTTATCTTCGCTTACCCCTTCGGAATGCAAGACTGTACCTTTATACACGTTGTGTTTTTTACCATCTTTAATCGTTACTACAACATTGTCGCCGGATGCCTTCTTCACTTGATCTTTATTCGCGTCTTCAAGTGCGGAAATGACAGCTTTTGCAGGTTTATCATTATCACTTCCTAAATTTGTAATAATGACTTCATCTCCAACGTGAATCGTTCCTCTTACGAGTCCTATAACGACTAAGTCTTCTGCGTTGTTTGGATTAGGGAGTCTCTCTTCTACCCCAAAAACAACAGTTGTATTTTCTTTCTTCTTTCCAAATAAAAAATCGAATAATCCCATTCATATTCCTCCCGTTTGCTAACCGCTGATACTTTAATTATAACATAGCTTTTTTGCGAATATAGGGACAAAAAATAAGGACTCACACTGTGAGTCCTTATGCATTATGCGTCTTTTTTGTGCGCTTCTTTAATTTTGTTAAAGATGCTTTCCGTAATATAGGCACCCGCTTCTGGGTTTCCTGTTCCGTTGATGATTACATCATGGAGTGCTAGATTGCCATCGATTGGTTGCATGAGCCCTTGCCACTCTTCGCCGAATTTTTGGCGGAATCGTAGCCAGTCTGTGAAGAACATCAAGGCTTGTTCCTTCTCTCTTCCGTCGACCATCGCTAAATCAAACGTCATTCCTTCTTTGAAACTTGTTACACCATTTTCGTTGGCTTCTGGAATCTCACCATGAGTGCGCATTGGAATGATGAAAGTAGACTTCAATAATTCTTGTCCGAAGAAATAGAAGTACATTTCATGAAGAAATTCTTTTTCAGGAGTATCTGGTTTTCCTAATTGACCTAGAAGAAGCATCCAGCGAACTAATCCTGGATTTTCTACAGGAATGTCGACATCACGCATGCCTTCGTAGTTTGGAAACTCAATCAGACCTTCTGCCGCAATCGCAGTATATTCAGAAAGGATGCGAACACCTTGCGCGCCGTCGAGTAACACAACTTCTCTAATGAAGTTTCGAATTCCTTGTTTGTCTTCTCCATTGTCGATATAGCGAAGTTCTAAGTCTTCTGTATCTTCATTTTGTTCTTTCAAGTTTTCTTTAAACGCCTTCGTTACGAAATGAACCATTGGCGGTGAAGTGACATAGTTATCGTCATCGGTTTTCGTTGTGTTCGCAAATAAGTATGGCTCACCCGTTTTCTTAGAGTAAACTGCGTAAATGCCATCTAAAAGGAATAATTTGTCGCGAACCATCGTTACAAGAGTACGAATCTTGTTGAAGTTTTCTTCACGTGTTTCTTCCGTATCGTTTTCCGCATTTGCGTTGCAATACCATAAAAGAAGTCGCCAAATTTCAGCTACGTCCGATACTGTTAAATGCGCGCGGTCCATATCCGTAAGCACGCCACCTTCAACACCGATAAAACGTTCGCCTAACGCGTTGATGTATGCAGAATAGAGTTGTTTTTCAGTAACGCCTTCAGAGTGAAGCACTGTTCCAACATATGGAAAGAATTTTGTCGCATCTTCCACCCATAGAACGGCTTTTTGATTCGTTGCTTCCATCACGCGATCTTCGCCGACTTGAATTCCGTAAACCGCAGTTCTAAACGGTTCATCATCGTCGCTACCTAATTTTGTAAGGAGGACTTCATCCCCGACTTTCACTGTTCCGTTGACTTGTCCGGCAACGACCATATCTGGTGAGTCTTTTGAAACAGAGTATACATATTCAATCCCCACAGTGAATACATGTGGTTCTTCAGTTTCTTTCGTTTCTTCAACTTGTTTTGGAGCAGGCTCAACTGCCTGTTTTTCTTCCTTTTTCTCTTCTTTTACTTCTTCTGGTTGAACCGGTTTTTCTTCTACTTTCGGTTCTTCTTTTTTACGAGAA